>JABMSA010000406.1 GCA_013202185.1 Planctomycetota bacterium | reverse complement strand
GCGTAGAGCAGTACTTTGAGCAGGGCCTGTGCGGGGGGCGGCGGCCAGTGGGGCCGGAGGAAATCGAGGTTGCCTGCTCGCATCCCGGCGCTGCCGTTGGCATAGCTCAGGAAGTCATCTTTGCGGAGTTCGCCGCTCTTGACCATCTCCACGCATTCTTCGAAAGAGAGTTCGCGGTCGGTGCCTTTGATCTTGAGCTTGTTGTTCCGCGGGGAGGCTGTGAACGAATCGAGGCTTGCCGCTTTCTGCCACTGGGGCGAGTTTTTGGCGCGGATGGCATCGTCCGCCGCGATGTGCCCGGCCTTGATGAGGCAGCCGAGCTGGTTGTCGGCAAGGATGATGATCTTGTTGTAGTATTCATAAATCCATTTTTTTGGCCCGGCTGCTTTCGGCAGGCGGAACGGCGAGTGGTTGAGGAGTTTCTCGTAGGTGAAGAAGCCTACGAATGCCACCACGAAGATCAGTATGCCTGTTGCATCGTGAATGGTATAGTTTCCGACTAGTGGGATGGGAATCACTTTCTTGACTGTGGCAAATGTTGATCCCCAGAAATATGCTATGGCGGTGATGACGATTATGCGCGTCATGTTGGCAACTATCGAGCAGGGGATCGACGCGGCAAAGATCTCGAGCCTGCGGCGCAAGCTGCAGCGCGCTATATACGCAAACACCGACCCAAATGCAAGGAGGGCGATCATCGATCGCAGCCCGCTGCAGACGTCGCCTATGATCAATCTGTGCTCATTCGAGGCGGTGTTGGGGTTGTAGAAGAGCAACGCACTGCCCTCCTTGATCACGGTGATCCCAAGGCGCGGCAGCATCCGTGTGGCTACTTCGCTGGCGAAGGTTTTCAGTTCGACGCTGATATCTATGATGGTGCTTTGCGGCAGGGGTACCATCCATGCCAGGAACAGCAGCGGAAACAGCGTCTTCCACGAGATTTCTTTACCGAAAAGGTAGAGGACCAGCCCCAGGATGATTATCACGAGGGAAAAACCCGAGACGAAATTCACCCTGGTGTATGCGCCGAATATGCGCACAAACACCCCGAAAAGCAGCACGGCCATGCCCAGGCGCGACGATTCCGCCGGCAGCCTGGCCAGGCTTTCGCGGATCCGCCAGATGAGGAAGAGGCTCACGAGCGGGATCAGGGGGCCGTGCGAGTAGTACGAGTCCGACTCGAACCACTTGTTGTAGATCACGCCGGAATAAGTCCAGAACATCGCGACCAGCAGGCCGGCCAATATGGCGTAGTTTATGCGTTGAGCCTTTGCAGAGTTCATCCGAACAACGTCTTTCCTGCGGAGAAGCTTCGGGCGTTATCGTTTTGTTGTATGATACCCACGACCAACGTGATTATCAATCTCAATCCGGCCATTGCGGCGCGTCCAACATGACGCCGCCGTCATCGCGGGGCTTTTTCCCATGTTACCTTTTGCGAACCACGGAGAAAATTGAGGAAGCCCTGAAGCATTCCTATGTTCATGGATACAAAGTAGTATTGCGTTGCGCACAGCTTCCTGAGCAGGGGGTTGTCGCTCTGCCCCCCCAGCCACGCGCCGCCGTAAAACAGCAACTGCAACACGAAAAGCACCCCGTAGCAACGAAGCGACTCGGCGAGCAACGGGATATTCGCTGCAAAGGCAGCGATCATGAAAAACGGAGCACACCACCGCATTATCTTGTGAGACACAAACGTAAACGCGATGTAGCCGCGAAATGGATTGAGGAGGCGCCACAGCATGAATATGGACTGAAAGTTTCCGGCTGCTATTCGCTTGTGGCGCGCAAACTCGGTGCCGACGTCGACGGCGGTTTTTTCGGTTACTCGTGCCTCCGTCGAGTAGACCTGTTGGTATCCCTTTTCGACTATCTTGAGCGGGATCACGAAGTCGTCGTTGAGTGTTGAGTCGGGCACCGGCACGAACAGCTCCTTGCGTATTGCATAGAATCCGCCGTTGGCTCCGAGTATGGCCCTCAGCTTGTTCTCCATGAGCTTGAGTATCGCCTCGTATCGCCAGTAGTGGCTCTCGCCCTTGTGCTCCTGGTTGGCGCTTTCGAGGACCATTTCGCCCACGACCACGCCCACGTTGTCGTTGCAGAAGGGCGACACCAGGTGCCGGAGCGCGTCCGGCTCGCACATTGTGTTCGCGTCGGAAAGCACAACAATCTCGTGGGCCGCCTTGGGCACCGTGCGATTGAGAACGAACACCTTTCCCCGTCGGTCGGGGCGGTTTATCAATTTCACGCCGTGCTCGGAATAAGAACCGACGATGTCGTTTGTGGCGTCGGTGGAGCCGTCGGACGCAACGATTATCTCCAGTTTGTCGCGCGGGTAGTCCAACTCGAGCGAGTTCCTGATTCTTCTGTCGATGATGTTTTCTTCGTTGTACGCCGAGATGATCAGCGTCACCGTCGGCCAGTCGTCGGATTCGCCCAGGGTGCTCCTGCGCTCGCCGCGCGTGAGGAGGAATCGGAGGTCCCTCATCATCTGCGAGATTGAGGAAAGCAGAAACAAAACGACCGGATAACCAACGTATGTATAGATGATGGCCGCCACGGCTGCCCAGAAAAGAATTTTGAAAGCGATCATGAAAACATTGCCTCGTTGGGTGTCTGCTCCGGCTTACCAGGTGATCCCTACATAGTTTATGCCATCGGCCCGGGCCAGCTCGTCGATATGCGCGAGGTCGATGACCGTTTGACCGTTCTTGCAGAAGGCCGCAAGCCCGGCAAACTCGGGCGACGAATTGCCGATCAGCAGCACCTCGGCGTGGTCGACCACTTCGGAGAGTTCTTCCGCCATCAGCGACGATATGTGCGGAATTTCTTTCTCGATGTAATCCCTGTTTGCTCCCACGAGCCTCGCAAGCGATATGTTCTTGTCGTATATCTTGATGTCGAAGCCCTTGCCGATGAGCGTCTCGGTGACCGACACAATGGGGCTTTCGCGGAGGTCATCGGTACCGGCCTTGAAGCTGAGCCCAAGAATGCCCAGCCTCTTTCTGCCGAGCTTGAGCACCTCGTCCACCGCGCGGTCGATCTGCATCCGGTTGCTCGGAATCACCGACCGCAGCAGCGGGAGGTCGAGGTCTTTCTCGCGGGCCTTGTGTACCAACGCCTTTACGTCTTTCGGCAGGCACGAGCCGCCAAATGCAAAGCCCGGCTTGAGGTAACGCGTCGAGATGTTGAGCTTTGTGTCTTTGCACACTATATCCATGACATGATGGCTGTTCACATCCATTGCCCGCGCCAGGATGCCGACCTCGTTGGCGAAGGTCACCTTGAGCGCGTGAAACGCATTGCAGACATATTTGACCAGCTCGGCTTCCTCGATGGTCGCGCGGATCAGTTCGGCATCCACCTTCGCATAAAGTTGAGCTGCTGCGTCGCCGTCGTTGTCGGACCCCTGGCCGATGAGCGTGAAGGGGGGGTTGTAGTGATCGCGGACGGAGCTTCCCTCGCGAAGGAATTCGGGATTGAAGCACACGCCGAAGTCCTCACCGAACTTCTTGCCCGACGCCGCCTCGAGCGCCGGAACCACGAGCCCGCGCACCGTGCCGGGCATCACCGTGCTGCGAATGACGATCACGTGCCGGGCGGTCTTCGCGGCGATGGCCCGGCCGATTTGCTCGCTCACGCGCTCGACGGCGGCGAGGTCGGCGCTGCCGTTGGCTTTGCTGGGCGTGCCCACCGACACAATCGAAACGTCGGTGTTGAGCACGGCTTCCTCTGCATCGGTTGTGGCTCGCAGTGTTCCGCCGGCAACTGCATCGGCGATGATCTCGCCGATTTTTTCTTCGATGATCGGGCTGCGGCCGTCATTGATCATCTTGACCTTGTCGGTGTTCAGATCAACGCCTATCACCTCCAGGCCGTCATGTGCAAAGCACCCGCACGACACCGCCCCCACATAGCCAAGACCGAAAACGCTAACTCGCATCAGTTACCTTTCACAGACCTTGCGACTCTCTCGCAGATGTCACTGAAACACTTTGCGGCGACGTCCCACGTGTAGTTTTCTCTGACGAGCCGGCAGGCGGCTTCGCCGAGCCTGCTGCGCGCGTCGTTGTGCTCGAGCAGCTCGATGGTTTTCCGTGCGAATTGCTCGGGCTCGTCGGCAAGGATTATGTTTTCGCCGTCGGACACAGGCAGCCCCTCGGCGCCCACCCTGGTCGACACTACAGCCTTGCCCATTGCCATTGCTTCAAATATCTTGATGCGCGTGCCGCCACCTACCCGCAGCGGCACAACGTAAACGCTTGCGCGGTCGATGAACGGTCGGACGTCGTCGACCGTGCCGGTTACTTCGACGTCGGCGTTCTCCTCCGCGAGCCGCTGCACGGCGGGTGTCGGGTTGCGGCCCACTATCCAAAACTTCACGTCGAGCTTGCGCCGGATGAGCGGCAGTATCTGCCCGGCGAAGAAGATCATTGCATCTTCGTTGGGCAGCCAGTCCATCGACCCGGTAAAAATGAGATTGTTCCTTTCGGCTTCGGGCTCGCCGGGCCGGAAGTATTCGACGTCGACCCCGGTGGGAATGGCCGACGTATTGCCCACGCCGTAGAGGTCGGCCATTGTCTGGCAATCCTGCTCGGAGACCATTATGCAGTGGTCATAGGTTTGCGCCATGCGTTTTTCGCTGCGAAACAATTTGCGCCATTGGAGGTAAAAGTAAGCCTTGGTCACGGGGTTTGCGGCCTGCTCATAGTAGCGCTTGAGTATGACCGACTCGACGTTGTGTTGGAACAGTATTTTCGGGGCAATGGGAACGGAGATCAAGTTTTGGCTGGGTTGCAGGAAGTCGCAGAGCAAGACATCGAAATGATCTTCACCTAGAAGTTGTTCCACCCTCTCGGTCACTCGCCGATCCGAGTGCCTCCGCATCATGTAAGGGTAGCGCGAGAAAAGATTTGCCGTCAGCTCCCAGTAGAACCTTGCGGTGTATCTTTGCGTCATCGGACGGTCGATCACCACGAGCCGGCTGCAACACCGGCGCATCTTCTCCAATTGGCCGTTGGATTCACACGGTTGCCTGAAGCAGACGATGGTTACGTCGTGCTGCTCCGACAGCCTTTCGAAGAGATTTGACGATCTGATCTTGCCGCCGGTGTCGGCGGGGTAAAAAAGCTGGCTCACATGGATGAGATACTTCATATCTCTTGCTGCTCACGTTCGGGCTTATCAGGCACGGCCGAATCCGGTGCGGCGTTCTTGCCGCGGCCGAACCTCTGTTTGACGAGAAAGTATATTGCTCTTCTTCTTTTCCAGAAGTACTTGAGGCAGTCGAGAATTCGGAAGTTCCTTATGTAGAGCTTGAGCACCGCCTTCTTTTGCCACTTGAGCAGTTCCTTGTGGGGGAGCCCTTCGATCTCCATGGCTTGTGCACCGTACTTATCGTAGTGCGACCAATCCTCCGTCAGAAGGCGGTACCCGCCCTCGCCGTTGGCAGCCATGTCGTAGATTCTTGTTCCTGGAAAAGGAACCATGATGCCAACCGCAATAGTATCGGTGTTGAGCTCGGCTGCGAGGTCCACGGTTTTCTGCACCGTCTGACGGGTTTCGTTGGGATGGCCCAGGATGTAGTATGTTCCCAGGGGGATTCCTGCGTCCTTGATGATCCTCACGGCTTCCCTTACTTGCTTCACGGTGATTTTCTTGTTGGTTGCCTTCAGGATTTCGTCATCGCCCGATTCCACGCCCATCTCCAAGCGGTGGCATCCGGCTTTTTTCGCCAAGGCTATGATATCGGGCTTAACAAGGTTCGCCCGTGTGAGGCCGCTCCACTTTATTCGATCGGGGTGTCCTCTGTCGATGAACATTTGCAGGATGGTCCGGGTTTCCGGACGATCGAAAAGAAAGATTTCGTCGGCGAAGTCAAAAGAGTGCGCCCCCCAGCGCTCGATGGCGTATTCCATTTCACCCAGGATATTCTCCGGGGATCTTCTTCTGACTTTCCTGCCAAGTACCTGCATGCAGAACGCACAGTTGTAGGGGCAGCCTCTGCTCGAGAACATGACGTAATACGCGTTTCTTGCAGCCAAAGCTTTTGGGTCGTCTGCATAATAGTCATCAAACGCCGGATAGGGCAGGGCGTCCAGTTCTTCAGACGACAGAAAAGGGCGTGGCTCGTTGACCACGGTACTATCACCGTCTCTAAAGGCGAGCCCTTTGATCGAGTGCAAGTCAGGCTTTTTGTCTTGCAGATACTTGAGCAGCTCGACCGTGGTCTTTTCACCCTCGCCAAACACTCCGTAGTCGAACGCCGGAAACTCTTTTAGTGTTCGTTCCGGCAGCGCCGTTACATGACAGCCGCCAATAATAACGGGGATGTTCAGCTCCTTCTTGAGCCAGGATGCAGACTCACCGGCCCCGTTGACCTCGTTGGTCATCGCGCTCAAGCCGATCACGTCGGGCTTGTATGCTTTCACTCGGTTCAGCAGATCCTGCATTGACCACGAGTGGAAGTAGGCATCGAATATCCTGCACTCAAATCCGTTGTTCCTGGCGTACGCCGCAATATAGGCAAGGCCGAGAAGAGGGCGCTTGTACCAGTCGGCATAGGTAGACGGCAGCTTTATCAATGCGAGCTTCATGCTTTATCTCTTCATCGGCCAAACGTACATCATGTCAGTTGCAGTTGACGTCGAACTCTTTCAGCCACAGCTCGGTGTTGATCATGAGCCATATTTGTTCGCTCCAGTCGCGGCGGCCGCTCATGTGCTCGTCGAGGATGCGGTGCACCGCTTGCGGGTCGAAGATCGCGCTCGAGCGCGCGCCGGGATCCGTGAGCAACTCGCGCGCCGACTTGTTGAACGCATCCGCAAACCACACTCGCAGCGGAACGGGAAAGCCCATCTTCTTGCGGGTGAGGATCGACTCGGGCAGCAGGCCGTCCATGGCCCGGCGCAGCACGTGTTTTCCGATCTTGCCGTTGAGCTTGAGGCAGGTAGGCAGCGATGCGCAAAACTCCACCAGCTCGTGGTCCAAAAACGGCACGCGGCTCTCGATCGAGGTTGCCATGCTCATCTGGTCCTGTTTCATCAGCAACTCAACGAGGTACGTCTTGACATCGGCGTAGAGCATGCGGTCGAGGAATGATTTGGCCCCGTTGCCGTTGAAGTGGGCCATGGTCGGCGCCCACGGATCGAGCAGCGCAAGCCGCTCGCGTTTGGCCGGCGCGAGCGCTTCGTTTTGCAGGTCCTTGTTGAAGATGCCGTAGAAGTTATCGTAGTGGAGGTCTTCGGGCTTGTTGGTGCGGCAGAGGAAGCTGTGCCACAGGAGTTTTCGCATCTTCATCGGGGCCGGCAGGCACCATACCAACCGAGAGAAGAGCTTGCGAAGGACCTGGGGCAGCAGCTTTCCGACCGTCGACGCCATTCGGAAGTTCTGTACGCCTGCCCAGTACTTGGCGTAGCCGGCCATCAGCTCGTCGCTGCCTTCGCCGGTGAGCACCACCTTCACGTGCTCGCGCGCCAGCTTCGACACGAAATACAGCGGCACGCTCGACGGCCACCGGATCGGCTCGTCCTCGTGGTATATCAGCTTCGGAAGCTCGTCGAAGAAGGCGTTCGGCTCGATGACGATCTCATGGTGGTCGGCCCCGATGGATTCTGCAAGCTCGCGGGCATAAACAAACTCCGAGTAATTCCGCTCGGCAAACCCGACCGAGAACGTCTTGATCGGCTCGGAACACTTCTTGGCCATGACCGCCGCGATGGCGCTCGAGTCGATCCCGCCGCTGAGGAACATGCCCAGCGGCACGTCGCTCATCAGCCGCATCTCTACACATTCGTCAAACAGCTCGGTGAACCGCTCGACGGCTTCCTCCTCTGAGATCTTCAGCGGCTCCGGCGGATAGGTGACATCCCAATACTGCTCGATCTTGATATTGCCGTCCTGCCATATGAGCCTGTGGCCCGGCGGCAGCTTCTTGATGCCCGCATAGAGGGTCGTGTAGTCGACGTTATATCCGAACGCGAGGAACTCGGGCAGGGCTTCGTAGTTGAGCCTGGCCTCGAGCAGGCCCGATGCAAGAATGGATTTTATTTCGGAAGCGAAGAGCAGCCGGCCGTCTAGCTCGGCGTAATAGAGCGGCTTTATGCCCAGCCGGTCGCGCACGAGCAGCAGACGCTTGCGGGGCTTGTCCCAAATGGCAAATGCACACATCCCGCGCAGCTTGTGCACGAGATCATCGCCGTCCTCTTCGTAAAGGTGAATGAGCGTTTCCGTGTCGCTTCGTGTGGCGTAGCGGTGGCCCGTGGCTTCGAGCCTGGCCCGAAGAGCAAGGTGGTTGTAGGTTTCACCGTTGTAGGTTATCCATATCGACCGGTCTTCGTTGGTCATGGGCTGGTGGCCGCCTGCGACGTCGATGATGCTGAGCCTGCGATGCCCCAGCCCGACGACCGTGTCGAGATAGATGCCGTGGTCGTCCGGGCCGCGATGCGCCATCACATCGCACATGCTGCGAAGCATGTCTTGCGTCAGTGCCCTGGTGGGGTCGGTAGTTACAAATCCGCAAATGCCGCACATATGCTACGGGCAGGGCTCCTGGGGCGTGCTTTCAACGCTGAGAGGTCCCGTCGGTCTCAGAATCTGTCACAATACTTAATTATAGGGGACACGCGGCCAAAAGATGAGCATATTCCGGCATGTCATGCCGTCGTTTTACTATACACGTTCGCGAATACGGTGATGTCCTTGTAGAGACGCCCCGGTGGGGCGTCTCAGAGGAGACGGGCCACCGGCCCGTCTCTACAACGCCATGGCCGAGCGCCATTCAGAATAGAGGTGCAAGAAACGTGACCGTACTTACGGACCAGAGCATTTACTCATCCAGCCTTCGAGAGATCTCGCTCACCGGCGTTTCCGATGTGAACAGCTCGCGGCCGCCCCGCAAAAGCTGTGTGCCGTTGACTATCCTGAATCCGGCCGTGTCGCCGTCGGGGTCGGTCCGTATCCAGGCGGCTTCCGCTTTGGCCTCTACATCCTCGAACGCAATCGATCCGTCCGGTTGACCGGACAGCGCTATGTAATCGCGGATATTGCCTATGTTTACTTCCACCGCAATCGCGCCGGCTCCCGGGCCGTCGGAGGTCAGCAGTCTTGCCGTAACGGGCGCGGCCGGCCCGGCCGGGTGCGGATATATGACGAATCCGATCATCCTGAAACCCTCGCCGTGCAGCCGATACCGCACCGAACGGCACGGCGTCCGCTCGCCATACCTGCCCGATGCCCACCCGCACGTCGGGTAATCGCCAGCGGTGAGGCTCTCTGCCTGCAGGCCAGCAGCGCAAACAGGCACGATTGCGCAGTTCGGGCGGCCGGCATCCGTACTGACAACGGCAAGAGTATT
Organism: Planctomycetota bacterium; assembly: GCA_013202185.1. Classification (GTDB taxonomy): domain Bacteria; phylum Planctomycetota; class PUPC01; order JABMSA01; family JABMSA01; genus JABMSA01. The sequence continues at coordinate 4,306 of JABMSA010000406.1, read as the reverse complement.
GCGGTCGAGCAGCGTATTTTCGGCTGTGATGTTGAACGAAAGCTCATAATTGTGGCTGCCGACCGCCTCGAATGTGTCAACGATCAGCCAGTATTCGGGCTTCACGAACATCACCCGCCGCCGGTGCACAACGGGGTCGTCGAGCCTCTGGTAGCCGTTGTGACATGCATCGATGTAATCGATCGTCTCGCCAAGCTGCGCCGTTGTCAATTTGTGCCCGGGCAGTTGCTCCCACTTGAACAGCCCGGCGGGGATAGCCTGGTCGAGGCCGTCGACGGTTGCCGTGTTGTGCGCGGATGTGCCGCGAAAATAATCGCGCCATCGCGGATGCGGCATATAAATGTAAGTGCCGGGATCGATTATCATCGGCCGTCCGTGCGCGGCTGCCACTATGCCGAGCATGTCGGCATGGCCGTGCCCGCTCGGGCCCATCCCCTGCGGCCCGCAATCGAAGTAAAGGTAGTTGGCATCGTCGCCCCAGCCGCTCCGGAGGAAGAACCAACCGGTGTCGGGAAAGTGCACCGACGTACGCTGCGGAGGCTCCGCCTCGATGGCCGCAAACGCATCGGCGCCTTCGGGGCCGAGCAGCCACTGTGTTTCTTCGCGCAGGCCGCCGGCGGCCCACTTGAAGTCGCCGCGACCGAAAAGCACGGCGCCGGTGGAGAGTGTGGCGCGGGCGTCGTTTGCGTTGCAGCGCTCGAGCTGCAGCGCCTTGCCGCCGTCGTCGTCGCCGATCATCGGCATGCGGCCGTTGGGAGCGCTCGCATAAAGAACGAACTCGGTCATCTTCTCGATTCGCGCCCGGAAGTCGGCGGGAAGCGCTGTACCGTTTCTATCGCACAGGATGATGAACTGCTGGTAAAAATCGAGCGCATAACGATGGTAATAGGTCGACTGCTCGAAGTATCCGCCGTCGGGCCTGACCTGTTTTTCCGACTCGTCGATGAGGATTTTCATCCCCAGGCGGCGCCAGCCTTCGGCCTCGCTATGCTCGGGAAGAAACAGCCCGATGTAGAACAGCCCCAGCGCCTCGCCCAGCAGATGGGTGTTTGGGGCGGTGTAGTACGAAAGGTACGCGGCGATGCGGCGGGCGTGGATCACGAGCGACTTGATCAGCTTCCAGGCCGTGTCGGCGTCGTATGTCGGCGACTCGAGGAATAGGTAGTGGCCCCATATCCACGAGATGGAGCGAAAGGCCAACTCGAGGCTGCTGCACCAGTTTATGCCGATGCCTGGCGGGTTCTTCCGGCACCAGTCGTGAAACAATCGGAAGCAGGCTGCGGCATAACGGTCGTCTTGTGTAAACGCGTACGCCCGGGCGAGGTCGAATACAAACTGGGACCGGCTCAGCTCCCAAACGACCTTGGGATCTCCGACAACTATCGGGTCGAACCAGTCGATGCCCGCCCAGAAGGCTTGCGGAGCTTCTACCTGGTTGACGGGATCGCAATTCCATCGAAGGCCGCCGTCGGGGTCATCGAATCGCAGATTCTTGTAGGCCAGTAGGTCAAATTTGCCTTCGAGGATGCGCCCTGCCTGTGCCGTGGCCCTTTCCGGCTCCTGATCGGGTGGCGTGGCGATGCCGGCAAAGAACCGTGGGGTTTTGCGCGTGCGCAGATGATCGAATAGCTTGTGGGCGGCGTCGGCGGCCGCCAGGCCCGCGAAGCCTTCGAGTGCGATGGCGTCGCAGAGCTGCCGGTCGCCGGCGTTGCGCAGCTTCCCGTTGGGGCGCAGGCGCTCGATTCGCTTGCCCGCGGCCTGAGAGAGTCTGCAGGCCAACTCGGAGCGGCCCATTCGCAGTATGCGGCCTGCTTTTCGGGCGATGCTTGTCATGAATCGTTCTGCACCGGAAAGCCTCGCTCCTCGAGGGTCTGGAGGTGTTTTGGCGTGAGGAAAAAGTAGTTGTCGTTTCTCTCGCCCTTTGCTCTCTTCTTGAGGGTACGGCCGTCGAACCAATGTGCCTCGTAGCCCTTTCGGTTGAGTTCTTCAAAGACTGTGGCGGCATCGGAACCCGCGTCGTCGGGATCGCCCATTATCTCGATGTGCCACGCGGGCCGGAAGGTTTCGATGACTGCGGCAGCGCCCCGGATGCATTTAAGCTCGTTGCCTTCGACGTCGCACTTTATGAAGGAGATTCCGTGCGGCGCATCGGCAAAGAGAGAATCGAGCGAACGGGCTTGCACCGTGGCACGCCTGAGTGAGCGGCTGCTTTCGTCGAGGACGATCCTGGCTTCGTAGAAGTTTTCTCCGCCGGTCTGATAGAGCGGCACCTCCATGGTCACGGTGCCATCTTCATCCGAGACTGCCGCATTGATCGCTTTCACATTGGTCAGGCCAAGTTTTTTTATGTTGTGGCAGAGGACATCGAACATCTGCGGGAACGGCTCGATGCTGTAGACGTGCCCGTCTGGCCCGACAAGTTCGGAGAGGAACTTCGTGTACATGCCGAAGTTGGCGCCTACATCCAGGGCTACGCTACTGGGGCTCACGAGTTTATTGACTACCTGTACGTCTTGCTCATCGTGTTCGGTATATCCCCTGAGCACACGCTCGTAGTAGATTCTTCTTGCGGCCTGGAGGATCCGTTCGGGCAGGATCTTCGAGGCGAGCTTCTTGAGAAAAGCCTTCACTTGTTTGCAGTCTCCGTCGGCCGAGAGGAAAAGCGCGGCTTCGCCCGGGAATCACTGGGGGTCGATGTCGCTCCGGTGCTTGTACATGGGGTCGTCGCGACGGTGATACGGGAAATCCTTGGCGCCGATGTTTTCCCTGAGAATCCTTGCCGGCATGCGCGCCTTGTGTAGTGCGTGTGCCGCCCGATACCAGCGGTACGGCTCGAATAGCATGGCCTTTCCCCTTTCAGATAAGCAGACACGGAGCCAGCCGCCCCGCGGAAACTGCTACGGATTCTCATTCCTGTAGTACTTGTAAGGACGCCCCCATGTCGAGAAGTAGCTTTCATCCTCGAGGAGACTGTAACCGGTTCCGAAATACTTGTTGAAGACCACCCGGAAGAGTTTGCTGGCGTGATGCTGGGGTACAGTGTGTCGTAGTCTTTGTCCGGAAAGTAGTATGTGTTTAGTATGGACAGCCTCTCCTTGTAGTTGGTAACGGTGGGGTCGGGGTTTTCCCACTGCAGCATGGATCCCGGGCCTGTACTGGTTCAGCGTGAATTGGACAATTCCGACTCGAAGTTAACAGACAACTTGCCTTCGGCAAATCGGAGTTTAAGAAGGCATGGGGGAAGCTCCGGACATCTTTGGCGGGCAGGCCCGCAAGATGGGTGGGAGGAGCCGGTTGGCCCGACTCCCCCGGACGGATGCCCGTCGCCACCCGACCGATTATCCCTGGCGAATTGCTCTCCAGCAAATCTCGCTTCCGTTTCACTGGCTGACGGTATTATAGCGACCTCCTTTCGTTTTTTCAATGCATGTTTGAGCCGATCCTGCTGCCGCTTGATGCGACGCTGCTCTCTGGCCGCTGCCAGCTTGTCATCGCGGCCGGCCAGGATCGCTTCGGACCGGCCTTCGAGTTTGTCTTTCGGGGCGATGTAGTCGATGGCGCTGTGCAGCCGCTGTGTGTTGTAGTGCTGCACGTATCGCTCCACGATCCGCCGGGCGTCGTCCAGCGACAGCGGTGTGCCCGGCCGGATGCATTCGGTTTTCAGTGACTGGTGCCAGCGCTCTATCTTGCCGTTGCTTTGCGGATAGTACGGCGAGGTACGCACGTGAGTCATTTCGCACAGCCGGATGAACTTCGTGAAGTCCTTGGCGATGAACTGCGGACCGTTGTCGGAGATGATTCGTGGGCGGGCTCGCGGAAATTCTTCCCTGGCCCGCTGTATGATTGTCTCAACGTCGCGTTCGGTCATTTGCTCACGGATCTCCCAATGGACGATGTAGCGACTGAAGCCGTCGAGCAGGCTGCACAGGTAGAAGAATGTGCCGCAAACGTTGACATAAGTGATGTCTACGTGCCAATGTTCGTGCGCGGCCGTCGGCTGCACAAGGCCCGTGCCCTTCTTCGAGGGGCTGCGGTTCCAGCGTGCCAGCAGGTCGCGCTTGCGCAGCACGCGGTAGACGCTGCTGGGGCTGACGGCCACGACGTCGGCGTCGATCATCATGTAGGTCAGACGGCGGTAGCCAGCCAACGGATGCTCCTGCTGAAAGTTCACAATGGCCTCGACCTCGCGGCCGTCGAGCCAGTAGTCGCGGGGAGTGAGCGCGTTGTGCTCGTTGACCTTGCCGTGGCGGCGGCGCCAGTCGTAGTATTTACTGCGGCTGATGCCGATCGAGCCGACCAGGTGCGG
>JABMSA010000029.1 GCA_013202185.1 Planctomycetota bacterium | reverse complement strand
GCGACCCGGCAGGCGAACGCGGCAGGCGTGCGTGCGTTTGTCGAGGGCCGGTATGGTTTCTCAATCCACTGGGGGCTCTATTCATTGCTCGGGCGCCACGAGTGGGCGATGCACCTCGAATCCATTCCGCACGCCCGATACTTCGAGTTGATGAAGAAGTTCAACCCGACTCGGTTCAACGCCGAAGAGTGGGCCGACCTCATGCTTGAAGCCGGCCAGAAGTTTCTGCTGATCACGACGAAGCACCACGATGGCTTCTGCCTCTGGGACACCGCATTGACTGACAACAAGGTCACGAACACGCCGTTTCGGCGCGACCCGCTCGCCGAGCTCGCCGTTGCCTTGCGGGACCGTGGTCTACAGCTTCACTTCTACCATTCACTGATGGATTGGACGCACCCCGCTTACCGGAATGACTGGCCGGAATACCTCGCCTACCTCAACGGTCAACTTCGTGAGCTACTCACCAACTACGGCCCGATCCACGGCGTGCTGTTCGACGGCTACTGGCCGCGACAAAGGTGCACCGAGGGCGACGCCTACTTGAAGGAAGCCGGCCCGTATGACCTTGCTGGCCTCTACGACCTGATCCACGAACTCCAACCGTCTGCGATGGTCACCAACAACCATCACGTTCTCCCCCTCAAAGGGGAGGACTCCCAGGTCTGGGAGTTCGACATGCCGGGTCAAAACACATACGGCTGTAACACGACCGAGATCGGCACGCTGCCACTCGCCGTCTGGTGGACTCTCAACCAGGGCTGGTCCTACCAGCCCGGCAATCACCGCATCAAATCCGCCGACACCATCCTCACCACGCTCCGTCAGGCGCAGAGCCGCAACGCGACCTTCATGCTCAACGTCGGCCCGCGGTCTTTCGGCGACATTCACCCGGAAGAACAGTTCGTTCTGCGTCAAATCGGCACCACACTCCGCGACCTCGCCCTGTAACACCGGTGTTGAGGGCTGGAGGATTCGTCATGCCAGATGAGCTGAAACAAGCAAGCGACTGGGTCGGCCGAAACCTGCTTACTGTTCTACGGAATGCGACATGCCGGGTGGGGGCCGCCGCTCTGGCTATTGAGTGAAATGACGGTGAAGGGGGCACGACCGTGAAGCAGAATAGACTTCAAAACACAGATTTGTCCGTGTCAGATTTCTGTTATGGCGTGATGCATCTCGGCACGCACGTGCGTGGCGACGATATGTTCAGACTGTATGAGCGATTCCGTGAGGCGGGCGGCAACTTCTTCGATACGGCCCACGTTTACGCGGACTGGTTGCACCAGGGGGCGGGAGTCAGCGAAACGTCTCTGGGGGCCTGTATGCGCCACTTCGGCGACCGAGAGGAGGTCGTCATACTCACCAAGGGCGGGCTCCCGGCTTGCGGTGATTTCTACCGCCGGCCGGACGATTGCCTTGCTCCCGAGGTCATCGCGTCGGACATTACGGAGAGCTTGGAGCGCCTGCAGATTGACACGCTCGATATCTTCATGCTGCATCGCGACGATCCGCGGCATCCGGTCGGCGAGATCATTGAAACGTTGAACGCCGAAATCGCCCGCGGCCGGGCGCGCTATCTCGGTGCCAGCAACTGGTCCACGGCGCGCATCGTGGAGGCCAACGCCTACGCGATATCCAAGGGGCTGCAGGGGTTCGTCATCCGTTCGCCACAATGGAATCTGGCCCAGCAGAATCATCCGCCGGTTCTCCCTAACGGAGACTACGATTACGCAATTGTGCCCCTGAGTGACGATGATGTGGCTTGGCACCGGGAGTGCCGCTTGCCTGTCATGCCATGGACGCCAACCGCCTATGGTTATTTCGCCGGCAGCTTGAGTGTCAATGCACGATCCTTTGACAACCCAATCAGTAGTCAGCGTCGTGAACGTGCGCGTCAACTGGCGGAGAAATTGGGCTGCGCGCCAATCCAGATTGCGTTGGCATATCTGCGGGCCCACGATTTCCCGGTATTCCCGATTCTCGGCACGATGAATCTAGATCACCTCTCTGAATCGCTGGATGCCGCAAGGCTATCGCTGACCCCAGAACAGCGGGAATGGTTGCGCACCGGCGCTTGCGTGGCCGCGCCGCCGGCGCCATCTTCTGCCGGAGCGCGGGCGGAGGCCGGGCGGCGTACTTAAGAGAATACGGTGGGCGGCTGTCCCTCGCAAAAGCTCCATCCGGCGCCGTTCAGTGGCTGGTCGAAGCCCTGCCGGTCGGGCTCCGACGCCCCAATTGCGGCCGTATGGTCAAAAAAGTCATCCGGGGGGTGACGGCGGGGATTTGAAGGGAGAACTCGGGGCGGCTGGCCAGTCTTTGGGCAGCAATCTCGTCCGGCGATCGTGGAGAAACGGCGGGCGCGGCCAATCCTCCTCAGGAAACCGGCCCGGATGAATTGCCGAACAGGACGGGGTGCCGCGGTCACTCTCGCTCTGCTTCGTCCATGCATTCCAGGGTCCAGGTGACCCAGTGTCGGCGTTTCTTGTCGGCGAAGAACGGCACCAGCGCTTCCACGGTGGCTCGCGCGGGCGGTCCGAGCTGGCCGAGCACACCCAGCGCACGCCGCGACGCACCGCCGTCGTCGCCGCGGACGAGCGCGTCGAGCGCGGCGATTTCCGCGCTCATGTCCGTCTGCTGCAGTGTTCTCTCGATCATGCGTTCGAGCGCGTGCCCTGTGCCCGTGATCAGGTCGCTGAAGAACGTGGCGGCCAGCGGCTCGCCGGCGTCCACGCGCGCCACGCCATCGAGGTCGGCGAGTAGCGCGCGTGCAGCGCGCTTTGTCTGGGTGTGTGCGTCACCGGCGATGGCCTGTTCGAGGCACGGTCGGGCGCGGTCGCCCATCTCCAGCAGCCGCGGCACGACCACATTGCGCACCTGTTTCTTCGCGTCCCTGGCGAGGCCGAGCAGTGCCCGCGTGGCGCGCGGGTCATCGCATGCGGCGAGCCCAACGGCGGCCCCGGCACGCTTCGGCCCGTCCTTGGCCTGCGCCATATCCAGCACCACGTTCAGCGCGTCCTCGCGCCCGGAGTTGACGAGAATCTGCGCGACCTGTTTCGCATCCTCGTCGCAGAGCCGTTCGAAGTGCGCCAGACAGACATCGACGATCCCGGGCGCGTCGGTCTGTGCGACCAGGCATTCGGCGGCTTCCACGGCGGTCGCATCCTCGTTCTCGAGCGCGGCGACCAGCATATCCCGCCCGCGTTCGTCGCCTTGTTGCCAGAGCCACGCGGCCGCGTAGGGCACATGGTGTTCCAGCGCCAGTGTTCTGACGGCGCGTTCACCGGGCTCGCCGATGGCGAGTATCGTGGCCACGGTTTCGTCGCTGAATTGCAGTGCAATGCGAACGAGTGTGTCGAGGTGCGTGTTGTCGACGAAGTTGCGCACTGCGATGACCGCTTGGCGCACGACCTGCT
>JABMSA010000405.1 GCA_013202185.1 Planctomycetota bacterium | reverse complement strand
TCCAGATATCGTTCTCGTCCTCGTCGTCGTCGTCGTTCTTGATCTGGGCGCTCTGACTCACAATTAGAGCGGCCCGACTTTAAGAGGCGTGGGAACGCCTTGCCGGCGGGCGCCTTTGCGCGGGCGGCCGTCTTGCGGTTCACCGTCTCGGGCGTCGCGCCGTTTGCCTTGCGGGCAGGTTTGTGCTGTTACCGGGCATACTCCACCGCGCGTGTTTCGCGCAGCACCGTTACGGTGATCTGGCCGGGGTATGTAAGCTCCTGCTCGATCTCGGTGGCGATGTCGCGTGCAAGGCGGCTCATGTTCTTGTCGGTGACCCTGTCGGGCTTTACTATCACTCGCACTTCTCGGCCGGCCTGAATTGCAAAGGCGTTTTCGACGCCGCCGAATGATTTTGCCACCTCCTCGAGGCGCTCCAGGCGTTTGATGTATTTCTCGAGCGACTCGCGTCGCGCGCCGGGCCGCGACGCCGAGAGTGCGTCGGCCACTTGCACCAGCACTGCATAGAGGGTCTCTGGCTGGGCCGCCTCGTGGTGAGCGAGGATCGCGTTGACAATCTCCGGTTTCTCGCCGAGTTTTCTGGCCAGGTCGGCGCCGATTTCGGCGTGGCCGCCCTCGACCTCGTGATCCATTGCCTTTCCGATGTCGTGCAGCAGGCCTATCCGCTTGGCGAGCCTGATGTCGAGCCCGAGCTCGGCGGCCATCGTTCCCATCAGAAAAGCGACCTCGGTCGAGTGGTTGAGCACGTTTTGGCCGTAGCTGGTGCGATATCTCAACCGCCCCAGAAGATTGACAATCTTGGGCGGCAGGCCGGGCACGTCCACGTCGAGCGTGGTTTGTTTGCCGGTTTCTTCGATGATGCCGTCGATCTCCTTTCGGGCCTTCGCCACGATCTCTTCGATTCGTGCAGGGTGTATGCGGCCGTCCTGAATGAGTTTTTCCATGGCGCGCCGGGCCGTCTCGCGGCGGACGCTGTCGAAGCCGCTGACTACGATCACGCTTGGCGTGTCGTCGACGATCACATCGATGCCGGTGGCCTTTTCGAAGGCGCGGATGTTGCGCCCCTCGCGGCCAATGATCCGGCCTTTCATGTCGTCGTTGGGCAGGTCGATCGTCGATACCACCATGTCGGATGAGTGGTCGACGGCGCAGCGCTGAACGGCCGTGGCCACTATTTCCCGGGCTTTGCGGTCGGCCGATTCTTTCGCCCGCTCGACCAGCTTGTTGACGAGGGCGTCGCACTCGTGCTGCATTTCGTCTTCGATGCGCTTCATCAGCAACTGCCCCGCCTCCTCGTGCGAGAGCCCCGAGACCCTGTGAAGCTGCTCTTTTTCCTCCTGGAGAAGCTTCTCCAGCTCCAGCTCCTTGCCTGCAAGGTGCTTCTGCCGAACGGAAAGCTCGCGCTCGGTATTGTCGATGTACTTCTCTTTCTTGCCTATGAGGTCGGCCTTCTTGTCGAGGTCATCCTCTCGCTTGCTGAGCCTTCTTTCGTGCTGGCGCAGCTCCTGCCGCACCTCTTGTGTTTCCTTTTCGAAGGTTTCGCGCAGCGAAAGCTGCTCGGCCTTGACGGCGAGATCGGCGTGCTTCTTGATGCGATCCGCCTCATCGTTGGCATCAGTGAGTATGCTGCCGGCGTCGCGCCGGGCACTTTTCTTGCGAAATACTCCCGCTATCATGCCCAGCACATAGCCTGCAAGCGCACACAGCACTACCAGGCCCAGCGAGTAGGGCCAGGGTTCCGACAGTAGCTTCATAAACTCGCGAATTGTAATGGCTCACCCCCTTTACAACCGGGCGTAACGACCGGACAATCTATTGCCGGCCACGCTCGGAGACCAAAGTTGAGATGAAACACCGATCTTGGTTGGGCCGGCTGTGCCATTGGCAAGACGCGCCCGCGCCGGGCGATTGTGCCGTCAGTGGCGATTGGGGAGTCGGGGGCACAGAGGTGCGCGGAAAGAAAAACGCGCGTGGTTTTCTCAGGTTGTCAGCGGCAACGCATCCCAACGTTTTTCGTGCAAGCGTCTGTGAAAGCGGATGCTCGAAGGGGTGACGCTGCTGTTAACACGAAGCCTGAAAAGGCTGACAATTCCCTTAAACCGCGCCGAACGTTTCCCAGAAAGCAGCGGTATCACAGGCAGTTTTCCGTGCCGCCCAAAAACGGCGTACAGAAGTGAAACATCATTTGTCGAGCCGGTAAGCAGCATCAGCGCCGCCGGCGGAAACAATGTGGCTACAACTGCGATAAGGTCCACTGTTTTTCCAAACACAGCTCTATGCTCGCCCTCTGACGACTCATATCTGGCGAGATCGCCGTTTCAATTGCCCACCGCCGACCAGGAATCGGACCACGGACGCCGGTGGACGCCATATTCCTCTATTGATTATACTGGAAGCGGATTCCATTATCAAAAGAAAATCGCAACATTTTCTCCGCCGGGGCGCGGCCCGATGTCCTTCGGGGTACGGTTTGGATGTTCCCGGTCAGGCATTCGCATTGCCTTTTCCTGACTGCCGAGGCACGTCTTTGCCCGGCAATCACGCCTTCAGGCACCGATATGCCGCCCGCCAACGCCTGCTCATCTGCAACGCTCGCTCGCCGTCGTCGTACCGTTTGCCTGAACCAGGATTTATCCTTGAAGGAGCATGGCATCGTGTATTATAATATGAGGCCGTATTCATGTGCGTTACTTCCGACTTTCGGCAGGCCGCAGTTTACTGGATACTACACCTGGGAAAATCGTCATGAGAAAAAGAAGCGTCGCACGCGTGGTCATTGTGCACGTTCTCGTCCTGTCGTTTCTTTCCCTTGCCGGAGAAGTGCGGCTCGCGGAAGCGGGGCAGCCTCGCCGCTTCACTTATCCTGCAAGGCTGTCTTGCCTGTCGCCTGCCGCGTTCATCGAGAACACGGGGCGGATCAACGACCCTGCCGTACGTTACGCTTTCCATGGCAGCGGCGCCAATGTATTCCACACAACAAGCGGACCGGTGTTTCAGGTCTTTCGCCTGCGGAAAAACACCCCCCCTGCACATTCGTATACCTTCCGCGCCACATTCCCCGGCGCGAAGAACGTTTGGCCTGTGGGCCGCGACCCCCGGAAGGCAAGGGTGAATTACTATATCACCGGCGAGCGCAATAAGTGGCACAGGAGCGTCCCAACGTATGCCACGGTCGTTTATTATGAGCTTTTCGAGGGCATCGATCTTCACACCTTCGGCCATCGCACGCATTTGAAGTATGAATTTCACGTTGCGCCGGCGGCCGACTGCAACCGGATCATCATCAAGTACCATGGCATCAGTGGGCTGCGAGTCGACTCGGCAGGCGCCCTGCGCGTAAGCACCCCGGCAGGAGAGTTGGTCGACGC
>JABMSA010000404.1 GCA_013202185.1 Planctomycetota bacterium | reverse complement strand
TTAAACAGGGAGACCTGACCGGGCACGAGAGCCGGTCAGGAGTCAGAGCGTCCATAGTAGCAATGAAGTGCCGTAACGGGCACGGAGCAAAGGGACGCAGGCAGATGGATGCGTAAAGGACAGACGGATGGAATACCAACCGACGCAAGTGCCGCAAGCGGCTACGCAAGTCGGAGAGACCCGCGCCCGATGGGCATGGGCCGAACCAACCGTCTGGACGGATCGCATGTTGGCGGCTCTTGACAACGGAGTGAAAGGAGGCAAATGGTTCAGCCTGATCGATAAGGTCTACAGACGTGACAACCTGCGGTCGGCCTTCGCCCGCGTGAAGGCAAACCGCGGCAGTGCGGGAGTGGATCACCAAACCATCGAAAAGTTCGAGGACAACTTGGAAGCGAACCTCGCCCACCTGTCGGACTCGCTGTGCACCGGCGGCTACCGGCCGCAAGCGATCCGGCGTCACTGGATTGACAAAGAGGGCAAGAAAGAACAATGTCCTCTGGGCATCCCAACGGTTCGCGACCGCGTTGCACAGGCGGCAGTCCGATCGGTGCTCGAGCCGATCTTCGAGCGAGACTTCGCCGAACACAGCTACGGCTTCCGTCCCGGACGCGGCTGCAAAGACGCCCTGCGCCGAGTGGGCGCCCTGCTGAACGCAGGCCACCACTGGGTGGTGGACGCCGACCTCAAGAGCTACTTCGACACGATCCCCCATGCACGGCTGATGACACTGGTCAAGGCCAAAGTCAGCGACGGCCGGGTGCTGCGGCTGATCGAGCGCTACCTCAAGCAGGACGTGCTCGACACGGCCAAGCGATGGACACCGGAGGAAGGCACCCCGCAAGGCGCGGTGCTCAGCCCCCTGCTGTCCAACATCTACCTCGACCCGCTCGACCATCTGATGGCCGCGTCGGGCATCGAGATGATCCGCTACGCCGACGACTTCGTCATCCTCTGCCAAACCCGTAGCGAGGCTGAGCGAGCCCTGCAAACGGTGCAACAGTGGACGGCGTCGGCAGGCCTGACGCTGCACCCGGACAAAACGCGGCTGGTCGACAACACGCAACGCGGCGGCTTCGACTTCCTGGGCTATCACTTCGAGCGTGCCAAACGATGGCCCCGCAAGAAAAGTCTCAAGAAGCTCAAAGACACCCTGCGTGCGAAAACCCGCCGCACCAACGGCCACAGCCTCGAACATATCATCAGCGACGTCAACCGCACCCTACGCGGCTGGTTTGAATACTTCAAGCACAGTTGTAAAACGCCCCTGGACCGCCTCGACAAATGGATGCGTATGCGCATACGCAGCATCCTGCGTCGTCGTGCCGGCCGGCGTGGTCGCGGGCGCGGAGCAGACCATCGACGCTGGACGAACGCCTACTTTGCCGAGCGAGGGCTGTTCTCGACACTCGCAGCCCGTGCCTTGGCCAGCCGATCCTCTCCGAGGTAATACCATCTGCTGGAGAGCCGTGTGCGGGTATTCAACGACAATTACTTTTCTCCGTCGACGACAATTATAATTCCCTGTCTGAATGATGCAGAAAGCACTGTGCTTTCTCCTGTTTTTTCGATCTTCTACGGTGACACGTAGGACAATCCTGAGGGCCGGGCTTTACAAGTCTCGGGGTTTGAAGGTCCGTCGGCCGAGTCTGACGGGAGGCTGCTGTGGCCTGCGGCTGCGTGCTCCACTCGACGGTGGGAGCCGATGCCGACGCCGGGGCGCCGGCGCTGACGATCCCGCCGATGTGATCGGGCGGATGGACTTGCATGGCGCGGGATGTCTCGACTCTTGCACGGCCGGAGCTGTCGCCATGAACGCGGTCATTTGGATGCACGTTTTTTCCTCCGGGTCTTCCTGGATTTGGCCGCTTCCATCCGGTAGCTGGTGATGTTCAGCTCGAGGATGACGCTGTGGTGCACCAGCCGGTCGATGGCGGCGGCGGTTGTCATCGGATCTTTGAAAATTTCTTCCCATTTCGAAAAGGGCAGGTTGCTGGTGATCATGACGCTGCCGCGCTCGTAGCGCTCGGCGAGCAGCGTAAAGAGCACTTCCATCTCCTCGCGGCTCTGTTGCACGTAGCCCAGGTCGTCGAGGATGACGGCTTCGAAGCGGCCCAGTTTCTTCAGCAGGCGGCCGAGGGTCAGCTCGCGCTTGGCCAGCAGAAGCTCCTGAACCAGCAGCGACGTGGGGGTGAAGTAGACCCGCCGGCCGGCCTGAACCAGTTCGTGTGCGATGGCGCACAGAAGGTGCGTCTTGCCGCTGCCGGGGTTGCCGAAGGCCAGGACGTTCTCGCGGCGGTCGAGGAACGCGCCGTCGGCGAGGGTCCGGACATGGCGCGCGATGCCGGCGGGCAGGCGCGTCATGTCAAACGCCTCGAGCGTCTTGCCAAGTGGCAGGTGCGACTGCTGAAGCAGCCGACCGATCCGGCGCGCCAGGCGCACTTCGCTCTCGTGCTCCAGCAGCTCGAGCAGGTACTGTTCGTAGCTGAGCTGCTCTTGCTGCGCGGTGCTTGCCGCCTCTTCGAAGTAGGTGCGGATCGCCGTGAGGTGCAGTTCTTTCAAGCGGCCGCGCACTCGCTCGTTAACGGTCGTGGCCTTGTTCATGACGGCGCCTCCTGCGGCCCGAGGAGTTGGTCGTAGGCGGCAACGTCAACGGCGTCGACGTGCACTCGGGCAGGCGGTGCAACTTCCCGGCCGGCTTGCACGATGGCTTCGACTCCCTCGATGCTGACGGCCTCGCGACGGCCTATAAGCACGCGAATGGCCTGTTCCACGGCTATCTGGCTCTCTTTGGCCGCCAGATGCAAGATGCGCAAATACTGCTTGTCGGCGGCGTGTGGACGGTGCTGCCGCAGGTTGTCATACGCCATGCGCAAGAGGCTGGTGGGAAATAGATCCTCGCGATGACGATAGCTCGCGAACGCTCCCGGCTTGCGCACCAGCCAGTCGATGATGTGCCGATAATCGACGCGGTGCTTGCGGCGGCCGCGCAGCCGCTCGAGCACCTCGACGCGACACTGGCCGTGCCACACCTCCAGTCGGTCGGTGTACTGGCGGACCTCCACCTGCTCGCCGATGAGCCGGCTGCACACCGAATAGGCGTTGGAATCGACGTGAATCAGACTGCCGCTATCGACTCTCACTCTCGTCTTGCGGCAGTCCTCCAGCCGGCCCGCCGGAAGCGTACGCAGCTCTTTGATCTCTTCCTGCAGACGAGTCTGTCGGCCGGCGTTGAGCTGCTTGACAAGTTTTCGAAGGAAAGCCTCGTAGGCAGTCCGGTCGGGGAAGTCGCGACTGGCGCGAAGCATCAGCGCCTGGTCAAGGGCGTTCTTGAGCCGGCGGTGGCTCTGCTCGACGTCACCGTTCTCGTTGGCGCGGCGCGGTTGCGTCTTCTGCGGCTTGATGCCGTAGTGGTCCAGCAGCTCCTGGTAGCGGCGCGTGAACTCCCTGGGGCTGACCGTGTTCGACACGGCCGCCGAAAGGCTGTCGGTGCGATGCAACGCAGGGGCGCCGCCCAACTCGTGCAGAGCGTTCTGCAAGCCCGTGCTCAGGGTCTCGAAGCTCTCCGAGAAGCAGATCCTGCACGTCTCCCAGTTGGAGAACGTGAGCACAAAATGATACAGCAGATGATCAAACGGCTGCCCGGCGATCGTGATGTCAAGCTTGCCCATGCGGGTGAAATCCGACTGACACAGCCGGCCCGGTTCGTGCTTTTGCGCGAAGAAGACCTCCTTGTGCGGGCCGTGGAGTGCACGCCACTGCTTGACGTGGCGTTGCAGCGTGCGAAGCTGGCCCTCCTGGAAACGTCCCGGACGCTCGCGGCCGAGTGCGTCGAAGAGCGTCTTGGCCTCGACCCTCGGGTTCAGCTTCAACTGCTTGCACACCCACTCCCATACATCTTCGAACGCATCCGGGCGCGTGCGCCACGCGTGCTCCGGACGGCACTGGCTGGGCAGCAGCCTCGACCACCGATACTTGCGTGCGGTCTTGACGTCCATTCCGGTCCGGTCGGCCGCGTCTTGGAGCGTTTTGTTCTTCTGAAGCAACATCATCAATCTCCTAACTTGCTTGTCGGTTACCATTTGCGTCTCCTTTGTTCTGGGTGACACAAATGATACACAGACAACGCTGAGAATCAGGGAGTTTTGATCGTCGTCAGGAGGGAATTATAGTTGTCGTTCATCAAGACGGTAAAGGGATAATAGCCGGCCTGGTTGCCTGGGGCCGCGTGAACCACAAACGCTACATCCAGATACTGTGGATACCAATCTGCGTAGGAGACGCAAAGCCAGACGGCTAGCCCAGAACGACGTGCATGACATGGCCGATGTTGCCGTTCTCGAAGGCGCCCTCAGGCGCCAAGGCGACTTCCACGCCCTGCTCGAGGTGAGCGGAGCTCTTGGTGTCATCGAAAGATAAGTGGAGGATTCGAAACCAGGCCTCTCGTTCGGCGAGGCTGCCCCGCCGGTTTGCACACGGTCCGATATGGGGAGCCATATTGGATTCGAACCAGCCCTGAGGGGAATGCTTAGTGCCTCTCTTCGTGGCCCTTCACTTCCTCCCACATCCTCGGCTGCTTCTGTCGGCGAAGTGCCTCTTGTTGCCCCACCGTTCCGCGCCGCTCATCGGCCGCTACCTTTATCATTTCGAACACGTCGTCTGCAGCCTGTTCCGGACACATAGCAGGTCCAGAACATTGATGGTGCAATCGTCATTGTAATCACCGGGGAGGCGCCAATCATACTGGGCAGCGGCCGTGCGCCGGTCGTCCAGCCCGGCCTGGCGGACGGCTAACTCAACATGCCCGCCGTGGTCATCCCCCCACCCGCACTCTTGGCGCGAATTCAACCAGATCAAATAGCTCAAAAGTGCCAGGCCTGAGGGGCGCCGGGGACCGAAGAACCCTCGGGCGGCGATCCATTACCCATAGTTCACTTCCGGCTGCCCGCGCCCGCGCAGCAAAACCCCTTGATATTGCTCATGCCTGTGTTAGAATATTCTGCGCTGGAGCATGGACCCCGGCAGCAGACATTCGACCCCTGCAGGAACTGCTCGGGCGCAAGGACTGCTCCGGGCCTTGGCGGTGCCGCGTGTCATGCGGCTTCGCCGCCGCCTATGGGTCTTATCGAGAAACCACGGAAGACGTAGTTCGGCAGAAGGAGAAAGGAAATGCGAGGAATCCTGACCACTTGCATGTGTGCAGCAGTGCTTGCTGTCCCCGGCTGCAAGGGGTGCAAGGAGCAACGTGCTCGCCACGCTCTATGTTGAAGACCAAGCCGGCGCCAGCGGTGCAGACGGCGCGCCCGTCTGAGCAGAGCTTCCGTGGCTTGGACTTGGCAAAGGCACCGCGGACCACCCGCGTGAGCG
>JABMSA010000403.1 GCA_013202185.1 Planctomycetota bacterium | reverse complement strand
GGAAGCGGGGCGGTTTGCGTTTCCTCGCTGGACATAGTATAATGGGTTTACCTACTGTCAGGGGTTTTGTATCAGTTCAGCACAAATCTCCAAATGCTTCAAGCGCGTTATTATGAGCTTGAATACCTAAGGCCGAGTAGGAAAACTCTTCAACAATGAAAACCATCAAGATGACAAACAGCAAGGAGTGAGAGTTTGGCAGCTATTGATGACTTGATTGCGCAAATCGAAGACGAAGCCTTGCGTGACCGGCTGCGGGAGGAAGTCGACCGCCTGACCAAGGAAAAGAAATTCGGCCTGGTGTTCGAGGAGCATCTCCCGGAATTTACACCTATCTACTCTGCACTGATACGCGAGGGCAGCCGGGTGGCGCGGCGGGACGCATCGCTCACCGGCATTTGGCGGGTGCTATCCACTGACAATGGTCAGGCGCTCTGCCTGAACCCGGCCAGCGGCGAGCAGCGACAGATGCCGACCGACGATCTGGTGGTGGTGCGCCGCTTTGGGGAACCCATTTTTCCGGCCTTGACTCCCGTTGACCGGGTGCAGAACGGCCCCGACGACGCCCCTTGGCATGCCCTGATTGAGGCCGACAACTACCACGCCCTGCAACTGCTGGAGTATCTGTACACCGGGCAGGTGGATTGCATCTACATTGACCCGCCCTACAACACCGGGGCGCGGGACTGGAAGTACAACAACGACTACGTGGACGCCAACGACCGCTGGCGGCATAGCAAGTGGCTGGCGATGATACGGCGTCGGCTGGTGTTAGCATTTCGACTATTGAAGCCTGACGGTATTATCGTCATCACAATTGATGACAACGAAATTCACCATTTGCGTATGTTGTTGGAGGACGCATGTTTTGGGCAGAGTCTTGAACTCGGCATTATATGCATTCGTAATAATCCGGGCGGACGTGCAACAGCAAACGGATTCTCAGTCAATCATGAATATGCAGTTTTTATCGGCAAGACCGATAAGGCAAGACCAGGGCGAATGGAACGAACAGCAGAGCAAATTGCTCGTTATGATCAACTTGATGAAAAAGGTCCGTTTGAATGGTCGAATTTCAGAAAGCATGGAGCTGGTTCTGACAGATCAGATAGAAAAAGACAATACTATCCCATATATGCGTCATTAGAGGGTATCCGTATTCCTGGAATGACCTGGAACGCAGTGAGCGAAAGTTGGGAGAATATTGAGCCTGCTAGATCGGAAGAATCTGTCATCTGGCCAGTTCGGTTTGAATATGGAATGCGAAAAGAAAAGGTTTGGAGCTGGGGTGTGAAAAGGGTGCGAAGCAATCTGTCTGAATTGATGGCAAAGACTACCATAGATGGATCAGTTCAGATTTACAAAAAAGAAAGAGTGCCCATTAAGGAAGGCAGACTTCCTATCACTTGGTGGGACAATAAGCTCTACTCATCTAATGAGTACGGATCAAGACTGCTTTCACAGATTTTTGCAGATGAGAGTGTGGAATTCCAGTACCCCAAAAGCCCTTATGCGGTTGTAGATACATTGAAAGCTGCAGCTATCGGAAACGTCCGGCACGCGCTTGTGCTAGACTTCTTCGCTGGTTCTGGTACTACTCTACACGCGGTGAATCTTCTCAACGCTTACGACGGTGGCAACCGCCGCTGCATCCTCGTCACCAACAACGAAGTCTCGGAAGATGAGGCTAAAAGCCTTTCCAAACAAGATCATCGTCCCGGCGATCTGGAGTGGGAACAGCACGGCATTTGCCGGTCTGTCACTTGGCCGCGCTCCAAATACACCATCCTGGGCCGGCGCGACGACGGCACAGAGTTGGAGGGGGACTACCTGACCGGCAACTCTGTGAGCAAAGAAAAAGCCCGCACCTTTCGTCGGTTGGGCTACATCGATCCCGAAATGCTGGACACGGGAGCCCGTAAACAGGAAATCGTCAGCCTCATCGAAGGCATCCCCAAGACCCACATCAAAGCCGACACGGCCTTTTTCGTCTCTGAAGACGAGCGACACACCGCCGCCATTCTCTTCGAGGATACTCAAGGCGATGCTTTTCTCGACGCCCTGGAAGAGATGGACCACATCACCCACTTTTATGTCGTCACCCGCAGCGACAAGCTGTTCCGGGACTTGAAGGCGCAAATCACCGACATGCTCGGCCCCATTGAGGTGCAGGAAGAGGAAAAGCGCCCTATGCGTGAGGGCTTTCCCACCAATCTGGAGTATGTTAAGCTGGACTTCCTGGAGAAGGATCAGGTGGCCCTTGGACGCCAGTTCCGGGCCATCTTGCCCCTCTTGTGGCTACGGGCCGGTGCCGTGGGTCCCAGGCCCAAATTGACAGAAGATGATTCGATTCCGGCAATGCTGTTACCGGCGAAGAATCCCTTCGCCGTGCTCGTAGACGAGACCCGTTTTGCCGATTTCCAGGCGGCGCTGGCAGCGCGAGATGATCTCACCCACGTGTTTCTGATCACCGATTCCGAAGAAGCCTTTCAAGAGATGGCCGCGCAGTTGACAGTTCCACACGTGATCCAGCTCTATCGAGACTATCTGGAGAATTTCGCCATCAACCGGGGAGACGTATCATGAAAGTTCCGCTCTTCGATTTTCAGCAAGATGCCCTAGACATGATGCACACAAAGCTTACTCAAGCGCAGCCGTTTGCATCCGTTGATAACCCCCAGGCCATCTCCTTCTCCGCCCCCACCGGATCCGGCAAAACCATCGTGATGACGGCCCTCTTCGAGGATATTTTCTTTGGCGAGCCGGGTTTCGAACCACAGCCAGACGCGGTTATTCTGTGGATTTCGGATATGCCGGAGTTGAACAAGCAAACACAGCTAAAGATTGAGGGCAAGTCTGACCGTATCCGCGTGCGCCAACTGGTCACCATTGATTCCAATTTCGATGCCGAACGGCTGGCGGGCGGCCACATCTACTTTATCAACACGCAGAAGCTTGGCAGCGACAAGTTGTTGACACGCGAGGGAGACAGTCGCCAACATACCCTCTGGGAGACGCTCACCAACACCGCCAAGTCTGCCCCCGACCGCTTTTACGTCGTGATAGATGAAGCACACCGTGGCATGTTGCGCACCGACCGGGAGGCCAAAACGGCGCAGACCATCCTGCAGAAGTTCCTGTTAGGCAGCGAGCAAGATGGGCTGTGCCGCATGCCGCTGGTTCTGGGCATGACGGCCACGCCGCGCCGTTTCGAGGGTTTGCTGGCGGGGACTATCCATACCGTGCACAAAGTGTATGTTCCAGCGGAGGACGTGCGCGAGTCGGGCCTGATCAAAGACCGCATCCTGATTCACTTTCCTGAATCCGGCGGGCAGTCGGAAATGACATTGCTGGCCGAGGCCGCCAAACGTTGGCAGGTTATGCAAGAACGCTGGGCCGGGTATTGCCAATCCGAAGGGATTGAGATCGTGCATCCCATCCTCGTCATCCAGGTGGAAGATGGCACCGATAAAATCTTGACGAGGACCGATCTGAACTCCGCTCTCTCTACCCTGGAGAACGCCACTGAGCGGCCGTTGCGGGCAGGTGAGGTAGCCCACGCCTTCCACGACAGCGGAGAGATTCAGGTAGGTAATCGCAGTGTTCGGCACATCGAGGCTTCTCGCATCGAAGACGATCCTGAAGTCAATGTGGTACTGTTTAAGATGAGCCTTTCCACCGGGTGGGATTGTCCCCGTGCCGAGGTGATGATGTCTTTCCGGCGGGCGCAGGATCACACCTACATTGCCCAGCTTTTGGGTCGAATGGTGCGCACACCACTGGCGCACCGGGTAGAAAAAGACGCGGCGCTGAACGACGTGCATCTCTACCTGCCCCACTATGACGAGGAGACCGTCAATGCCGTCATCCAAGATCTGAAGAACGTGGAAGACGTGCCGCCTACCGAAACGGGCGTCAGCCGCGAACTGGTCACCCTCCAGCGACGAAAAGGAACCGAAGCGATTTTTGAGGCTATGAAGGACTTGGTGACGTACCGCGTGAATGCCGTGCGCAGGCAGAGCGCGCTGCGCCGTCTGATGGGGCTGGGACGTGGTTTAGCCCACGATCGGATCGATGAGAAGGCTCAAGAACAGGTGACCCAAGAGATTGTCACCTGGATGATTGAGCAAGTGCAGCGATTGCACGAGGCTGGGGATTTTGAGGATCGCGCTAAGCAGATCACCGGCGTCGATCTGAGAACGATTGCTTTGCATGGCACCATCGTCGCAGAGAGCAAGACTGCTTATACCATTGACGCTGCTTTGGCGGATATCGAACGTCATTTTGCACAGGCAGGCCGCCGGCTCTCCAACGGGCTCCACATGGAATATTGGAGGGCCCGTCGCGAACAGGACGCGACCGCAGTCAAGGTTGAGATAATCGTTCTTTCTCAGAATCACGAGGGTATGACATCGCTTGAGCAGCTCGCAGAGGATGAATTCAACCGCTTGTACGAACAACACAAGCGGGAGATCGCCCAACTCGGAGAGCAGCGCCGCAAACATTACAACAACCTGCGACTCGCCGCCGCAGCCCCAGAGACAATTCCGTGGATACTGCCCGAGAGCATTCCTTTCAAGCGCACGCCCAAAGCCCCTGTTTTTGAGAAGCACCTGTACCTTGAAGAAGATAACACGTTCCGTGCCAATCTTGGCACTTGGGAAAAGGGCGTGTTGGAAGAGGAATTGGCCGATCTAAGCGTCGTGGCCTGGTTACGCAACGTTGTTCGCCAGCGTTGGTCGCTTGAGATTCCTTACCGCGATGGTGGAGAAGTCAAACCAATGTTTCCCGATCTGGTCATTGTTCGTCAAGATGCCAAAGGCTTCCAGTTTGACATATTGGAGCCCCACGATCCCAGCAGGAAGGACAATGCTGTGAAGGCCGTTGGCCTGGCCGAATTCGCTGAAAAGCACTGGCATCTGTTTGGCCGGATTCAACTGATCCGTAAGCAGAGGGCACCTGACGGCCAAGACCATTATTATCGCCTTGACCTTGGAAAGGAGACTGTCCGCAAGAAAGTCTTGCCAATAAAGAGCAACGACGAACTTGATCGCATATTTGACCAGGAAGCAAAGGTAAAGTAGCCGCAAGGCAGGCTGCTCGGACGTACCATTGGAACTGTATCGCGGGGCCAGTGGTCGCCGTTGGCATCATCGTGCCGCTGGGCTTCGTCCACTGGCCAACGGAAGCCGTCCTGGGCTACTAGAGGCAGGCGGACTTGTCAGAACAATTCGGCGCGGGCAGAGGCCGCCGGCAGGCAGTAAGGG
>JABMSA010000402.1 GCA_013202185.1 Planctomycetota bacterium | reverse complement strand
GACGTTGATGGTGAAGACGTGAACGTTCTCCAGTTGGTCCACCAATCTGGCGTTGAGGACCACGTCTTCAGTCGTTGAAGGCCGCCGCGCTCCGGTATCGGGATCAAGAACGTAGATTGCGGTCCCGCCGGTGCCGTAGTGCACTCTGTTCTTTTCCAAGACAGCGTCGTATTCCCCGTTTCGCGAGCAGAGCGTGATCGAAGAAGGATTGGAGGCAATGGCATCCTCAACCAGGCTGCGGGGCACGCGAACGATGCGGGTTGCCGCGTCGACGTTGGCGCCCGCGTTCTTGAACGCCTCGAAGGCGGTGTCTGAGTAGACCGCCACGCCCGACTTGGCCAGCACCTCGAAAGCCGATTCGGCTATCTTCCTTTCATCGTGTTCCGACAGCGGCCTGTATAGCGAAGCCTCGAGGCCGGGAGTCTGGTGTTGCGGTGTATTCAAGTGCATCTCCTTACTGATTCATAATGTCCGTGCCGCGACAAGATACTCTATCCCCCCTTGGGAAAACAGGTCTTCCGCTTCATCGGCCGGGCATCGCTTAGTTGCGAGGCGTTCCTCAAGCGGCAGCAGGAACTCCTCTTCTCCCAATCCGCGGTTGCACAGACCGTCACGAGCCACGTCGAGCATTGTCGTTGCCAGCCCCACAAGGTCAACACCGTCGAACTGCCGCGCGGGCGCGGAACGACAAGCTGCATCCCTTGCCCGGCGCAAGTTTTGCCAATCGTACGGTGCCAGGGCCTCTTTGCATTCGTCAAGAGCCGAGACCAGGCCCAGTGTCAGCGCCGATACGCATAGCAGCTCTCCGGGGGGCTGCTGGTCGTTGGTCCTGTTCTCTACGGTGTAATATCGAGAAAGACGAGCGTTATACCAGTAGCACGTGCTGTGGAGGTCTATGTCGCTCTCCTCCGGCATCACCGAAACTTCATTTCCATCAGGATCGATGCCGGTGGCCGGCCTGGTGCGGTAGTACGACGCGAAACTCTTGTAGCGCTTGAGAATGATGGGCACGCCGTCGCGTTTGACGTAAACCGGCCGGAATCCGGCGATGGTGCGGACATAATCCTTGAGGTCCTTGAATGGCTTTTCGGGAACTCCCACGCGATTCCCGTCTGGCATCCACATATCCCACAACTTCTCCGACACGCACTTGTAATAGGGGTCGATGCGGCCTTTCCAGACGTTCGAATTGGCCGTGAGCGCTATCTGCGCCCCGGAGAAGCCGTTGAGAGCATTCACAGCCGGGATGGCCTCCTCGCGCGAAACGCTCACGTGAACGTGCGTGGCCGCGTTGAGCGTGAACAGGCACACGTCGTCGCCGTCCTCATGGGGAATCCACCTGTTGGCCCCGAACACCTTGTCCCACACGCTTGTCCGCGTCTTCTTCATCATAAGCCGCTCACTGGGCGGCGTGACTGGTTGTATACCATAGCAGAGGAAATGTACCCTTTGCCTGCGGTCAAACGGACGTAACTCCTCCGTGAGTTCGCGCAACTCCTCGGCCAGATCGAAGAGATTGGAAACGTGCGCCAGGGAAAATTCCGGCTTGCAGTAGCCGGTCTCACACGACGCCACCGTATCGTTCTGCTCGCCCGGCTTTCTGGCACCCACAACTTCGCCGCTGGCCGAATCCTTCACTGGCTTCCAACCACGTTCCTGCAAATGCCGCCACAATGCATGCACAGCATTGAGGTCAGCCGCTGTCCCATCATCGTTGACCAAAGGGAACTTGAGCTCCGCCCCTATCCTGCGCCCATTGCTTTCGCGTGGAGGAGAAGCTTCCCGGAAGCCGGCGAGGAAATGCTTGTAAATCGAATCCACCTTTATGTCCTGACCTTCTGAGCGTTGCCACTCTCTGGGGATGCCCCGACTGAAAAACGGATCGTCACTTGTGTTCCTTCCCCTTGGGCGCTCTTGATGTAAATGTGTCCGCCGTGTTCTTTCACGATATTCGCAGTGAACGGCAAACCCAGGCCTGTGCCGCCTTTCTTCCTGCTGTAGAATGGCTCCAGCGCCCGCTGGACGGACTCCGGCGACATCCCTTTTCCCGTGTCCGCCACTCTCAAGATCACACTTTTTCTTGTTGTGTACGCTGCCAGCGTTACGGTTCCTTCATCGTCTGCCGCCGCTTCGAGAGCATTGCGGGCCACATTCAGCAGCGCCTGCCCTAACATCCGGCGATGGCCCAACATGGCGGGAATATGCTTGGCAACTTCCACCGTTACAGGCACGCCGGCCTGTTCCGATTCGGCCTTGATCGCCGTCGCCACCCGCTCAAGGAGGTTGCCCACGTTGATTCGTTCCCTTCCTTTACCAGACGGCCGCAGGTAATCCATGCAATCCCGAAGCATCGTTTCCAGTATCATTGCTTGGTCGATGATCTGGCCCGCCTCTCCGCGTGCATCTTCGCTCAAACAGCCTTTCTTTCGCAAAGAACGGGCAAGTAACCCGATGGTGACCGCCGGCGAACGCGCTTGGTGGAGTAGATAACCAACGTTCTTGCCTATTTGAGCCAAGCGTTCGCGCTCCTGGTGGCTCTGCTTCTCGCGCTTCACGCTCTTATCCTCGTTACCTGCAGTGAAGAGTCACCCGAACGGCCCACAGGTCTCACTCTCGGCGCTCAGGCTCTTCCCATAACATGCCCGTCGCCTCGAATCACGAATTTGTAGCTTGTGAGCTCTTCCAAACCCATCGGGCCGCGGGCGTGCAGCTTGTCCGTCGAGATCCCGATCTCTGCTCCCATACCGAGGGATTCCCCATCGCAGAACATCGTTGAGGCGTTGACCAGCACAACTGCGGAATCAACCTGTTCAACGAACTTCCCGGCGTTCCTATCCTCGTCCGTAACGATCGCATCGGTATGATGGGAGCCATAGTGATTAACGTGGTCGATGGCCGCGTCCACGTTTTTCACCACACGGATCGATACGATGTTGTCGAGGTATTCAGTTCGCCAATCTGCTCTGGTTGCCGGTTCGACGTCTGGAGCCGCGGCCTGGGTCGTTTCGCAGCCTCTGACCGTCACGTTATGGGTGCGAAATGCCTCGATCATCTTCGGAAGCTGCCTCGCAGCCTCCTCGGAGACCAGGAGGGTCTCCATGGCGTTGCACACTTCGGGCATCAGGCACTTGGAATCAAGCATTATTTCGATGGCCCGATCGACGTCCGAGTCGTCATCCACATATACGTGGCATACTCCGGCGTAGTGCTTTATGACTGGGATCTTCGAGTTGCCGGCAACCGCAGCGATGAGCCCTTTGCCCCCTCTCGGAATGACAAGGTCAATGTACTCGCTGAGTTGAAGAAGCTGGCCGAGCTCTTCATGTGAGCCGGAGACAATCTGGATCGCCTCGCCGGGCAGCCCAGCCTCAACAAGAGATTCCTGCCACAACTCGCCCAAGAACTCATTGCAGCGCCTGGCCTCCGAGCCGCCGCGAAGGATAGCGGCGTTGCCCGCCTTCAGGCAAAAGGCCCCGGCGTTTACAGTCACGTGCGGCCGAGCCTCATAGATCATCAATATGACGCCCAACGGCACTCGGACGCGTTCCGCGCGCAGCCCGTTGGTTGTCTGTTGCGTCTTGATCACTTGTCCAACTGGATCTGGAAGGGCTCGCATCTTGTTCAGGCAGCGGATTCGCGAATCAATCTTGTTCTCGCCGAACCGAAGACGATCAACCAGGTTCCCTGGTAGGCCGTCCCGTTCCGCCTGCGCCAGGTCTGCCTCATTCGCCGCGAGAATACCCGACTTCCCCAGCGCCAGCTTGTCAGCCATAGAGCGGATTGCCGCGTTCTTGCGTTCAGTGGGTGCTGTGGCCACTGTGGCCGCGCTCTCGCGAGCATTCCCGGCGATTGTCTTTATGTTCATGAGCACCTCCCGTGTTGCGTATTCCTTTGATCCGCTCGGGATTTCCGTCGCCTCAGATAAAATGTATATTGCGTAGGCGCGTGAGCATCTCATCGCTCTTTGGATCTGCCGGCTCGCCGACGATAAATACCGGTATCTCAATGTCGATATCTCGCACGTTGAGGACGAATTCAAGCAAGTCGTCATTACTGTGGTCGCGATCCACAAGGATGGCCGTAAAACGCTCTGTGGGGAGCTTCGCAAGGACGCCCCGCATTGTTTTCCGAACGACCGGAGCGAGGCCGGCGTTGAATATGAGTTCAATCAACTCCTTGTTGTCGTCGGTCCCCAGAACGAGGACAGCATCGGTCGACATTGTTCTTTCTTCCGATCACGTGATGAACTGGCCGATGAGGAACAACTTAGGTGTTGCGCATAGAGGAATGCAAATGCCGTGCCAAAGAGATCGAAGAAAACCCTAATACGTTGTTCAACAAGCACTTACGGGCAATGCACGACGGCGCCAAAGTCCAGTGTTCTGCGTGCGACGCCGCCCCGCTGGCCAAAACTGTGCACGTATGGTGCATGTGTTCAACATCTGTCCGTTTTGGTGTACCTAAAGGACACACTGGGCCGGGGGAAGATTGAATTCAGTGGAGCCCGAGAAGGGCAGAAAACACTTGTTCTGCAAGGAGATTAAGGAATGAGGCGCGAGCCAGAGAGGCATCGCAGAGCGCCGCTGTGAGTGTGCATATTATGCACACTCATCACTTATATGAGTTCATACTTGCGAAGTCTGTTGTAGAGAGTGCGTCGGCTGATGCCGAGCGTCTCCGCCGCCCGCCTGCGATTGTCCTGCACCGCCGTAAGCGTTCGGACAATTACCTCCCGTTCGATCTCGTCCAGAGAGGTTCCCACCTCGAAGGTCATCTTCTGCCGCACCGGCCGGTCGGGTCGGAAACGAGGTGGCAGGTGTTTCGGAAGGATGACCTCGCTGTCGCACACCAGCGCGGCCCGCTGAACGACGTTCTTCAATTCCCGCACGTTGCCTGGCCAATCGTACGATTCCAGCAGGGCAAAGCAGTCCGGCGCGATCCCCGCTATGTTCTTCTGGAACGAGGTGTTATAGCGCTTGAGGAAATGCTCGATGAGCAACGAGATATCACCTCGACGCTCCCTCAGCGGAGGCATGACAATCCGGAAAACGTTCAACCGATAGTAGAGATCCTCGCGGAAAACACCCCGCCCAACGGCATCGTCGAGGTCCTGATTGGATGCCGCAATCAGCCTGATGTTCGTCGAAAGGGCTTTCCGGCCACCAAGTCTGCTGAATCTCCGCTGCTCAATAAGCCGCAGCAGGCTTACCTGCACCTTCTCGTCGATTGTGGTAATCTCGTCAAGAAACACAGTGCCATTGTGAGCCTGCTCGAACTTGCCCTGGCGACCCTCCAGGGCGCCCGTGAAGGCGCCCTTTTCATGGCCGAACAGCTCGCTCGCAACGAGTTCGGCAGGCAGCGCGCCCAAATGAATGGGGACAAATGGCCCGTTCTTGCGATCACTTTGGCAGTGGATCTCTTGACCGGCCAGATCCTTGCCCGTGCCCGTCTCACCGGAAAGCAGCACCGGGATGTCTGTTGTCGCGGCCAACCGAATCTGTCCGTGGACCGCTTGCATTTGCGGCGACCGCCCGATCAGCTCCTGCGGCGCGGCGTCACGCCCCGCCGTTTCAGCCGCCGACGGCATGGTCTGCTGCTTCTCGGCAACAGCCGCTTCGATGAGCAACCGAAGCTCCTCGTCACCTATCGGCAGCCTTGCATACTGATAACTGCCTGCCTTGAGTGCAGACATGGCCAGCCGGATATCTTGCTTCGCAGCAAGGAAGAGAATTTGGGTGGCCGGACTTTTCGCGCTGATCACCTCCAGCAGTTCCACGCCGTCAATCTCCCCAGCCTTAAAAGCAGTGCTGGTGATGAGCAACACATCATACGAGGCCGACTCGAGCCGCTCCAAGACGCGATCAATGCTCGACTCGCGGGAAACCTGCACAGAGCCTTCGGGAAACAGCCTATCGATCGTGCGTGCAACCTCGGCGTCTCTTGCGACGACTATAATTGCAAATGTCTGTGATTTCACTGCACTTCCATCTTCCGGCAGCGCCTCGTTACGTACCGGCCATAACCGCACCCTCAAACAACAGGCGTCCCAAGCCTCGACTTCGTGTGTTAATCGCTAGTGAGAACCGCAGGCGCCAAGACAGGTCCATAGTCGGAACAGACCTCCCATACACCTATCCTACCGATTTGGGGATCAGTGTCAACAACATTCTCGAATAAGAACGCTCAAGTGTGGAGCCATATCGGATTCGAACCAGCACGACCCGAATGGTTAACAATTCTCGCCCGCGGGCCTCACCTCCATCCACATCCTCCGCTGCTTCCGCCAATCCGGAATCGCTGCGATCGGCCGCACCATTCTCTCTCGGATTGGGTCGCGACCGCCGTTCGAGAGCGGCAGGAGAAGGAGTTCTTCCTGAATGTCGGGGGCCAAGTGCCCCAAGTTCATGATCTGCGTGATGCGGGCGCGGGTAACGTGTGACAGTCGCGCCAGTTCGGCGTAATCGGCCACTTCGCCTGCGTCGACCAGTTCCTGCATGTGTATCGCCAGGGCCATCAGGCGGGAGATTCGTGGGACGCTGCTCGCCGGCTCGGTCTTTCGGACCTTGCCCTCCTTGAGCACTTTCCTGTGCCCGCGTCCTTGGCGGAAGTGGATCTGCTTCTTGATGGTGATCGCTCTCGTCATACGGGTACCTCTTCCATTTCTTCAGCCAATGCCTTGATGCCAGTGGGGTGAAGTGCTACGGAAACCGTACCGTCGCGGCCGTCGTAGCTGACCTGCTCGACCAGGAGGTGGATTACGCGGACCTGCTCTCGAGGAGAAAGTGTTTCCCACACGGGATCGAATGTCCCGAGGATGCGAGCCGCTTCCTTCTCATCTATGAGTTCTCGCCCGAGCGTGATGAGTTCATCGAGGACCTGCGTGGTTCGCTGCTTAGTGGTGCGGACGCGGTCCTGCAGGTCAGCCATTCGGTCGGCGGCGACGCCATCTCGCACCGCCTGGCTTGCGAGGTCGCGAAGAGCCTTGTAAGCTGTCGTTCCAGAGCCTTCCGTTCGGCCTCGAGTTCGCTGATGCGTGCAAGTGCCTGCTCGCGGGCCTGGCGCAGTGTTTCCGCTACGAGTGCTTGGTCGCGGCCGAGCGCACGGATTTGGTCGATCACGAACCGCTCGATCTCCTGTGCCGGGATCGACTTCGAGGGGCAGGTGTGCCAGCCGCGTTTGTGAGCGTTTCCGCAGACGTAGTAGCGGTAGCGTTTGCTGCCGTTCTTGGTGGACGTGTGGACCATGGCGCAGCCGCACGCTTCGCACCGCATGATGCCCTTGAGCAGCGCGCCGAAGCGGTTCCGCACGTGCTTCCCGCCCGAGCGCCCGTTGCGCTGCAGGATTCTCTGCACCCGGCGGAACGATTCTTCGTCCACAATGGCCGGGTGCTCGCCATCGTGATGTTCGTCTTTGTAGGTGATCTTGCCGATGTAGAGGACGTTGGTTAGCAGGTTGAACAGGTCTGATTTGTCGAATGGTCGCCCGCCGACTTCCCGCCCCTTTTTCGTGATCCAGCGTTTGTTGTGCCAGCCTAGGGCCGCCAGTTCCTTCACCACGGGCATCAGCGCCTCGTGCTCGAGGTAGAGGTTGAAGATGCCGCGAACGCGCGCCGCCTCGTCCTCGTTCACGATGATTCGCCCGCCTTCGGGATGGACATTGTACCCGAGGACGGGCCTGCCGCCAGTCCACTTTCCCTTGCGGCGGGCCGCGCTCATCTTGTCGCGCGTGCGCTCGGAGATGATCTCGCGCTCGAACTGCGCGAAGCTGAACAGGATGTTGAGTGTCAGGCGGCCCATCGAAGTCGTGGTGTTGAACTGCTGGGTGACCGATACGAGCGACACGCGTTGGCGTTCGAGCGTCTCCATGATCCTGGCGAAGTCCATCAGAGAGCGCGAGAGGCGGTCGATCTTGTAGACTACGATGCAGTCGATCTTGCCAGCCTCGACATCAGCCATCAGCCGCTGGAAGGCAGGGCGGTCGATGTTGCCGCCCGAGTAGCCGCCGTCATCGTAGCGATCTGGCAGGCATTCCCAACCGTCGCCCTTCTGGCTGGCGATGTAAGCCTCGGCGGACTCGCGTTGGGCATCGAGCGAGTTGAACTCCTGCTCAAGGCCTTCATCCGTGCTCTTGCGGGTGTAGACTGCGCAGCGGATGGCACTATTCCTTGCCATTGGTGTCCTTTCTGAGGTTGAAGAAGTGGTAACCATTCCAGTGTGTGCCGGTGACTGCCTTGGCGACGGCGCTCAGTGTGCGGTAAACCTCGCCCTTGTAGTCGAAGCCCTTGGGCAGGATGCGCACTTCGATCAACTCGCCTTTGTACTCGCGGACAATCGTGGCACCGGGCAGCGGCACGCGGTTATCGTGGGAAGGTTTGATGCACCCGACTCTCGTGCGTTCGGGTGCGTTGACGGCTCTTAATGGTGGGGGAGTGAGGCGGACGTCCGACGTGGCTGCCAATTCCTTCGCCCGCTTCCGTGCCCGCTCGGATAATCCACCCTGCTCGTTCGCCTGGAGCTTCCAGATGATCCGGCGGACGAGGTAGTTCTTGTGGCGGCTCGTCGTCGGCTCGCCGAACACTTCGGCGAATCGCTCCCGCAGCTCGGGCAGCGTCATCCGCCGCAAATCAGAGATTTCTTTCCCAACATTCAGGCTCATGTGCTACTCCTTTTCCGCCGTCGCTAAAGCTATGGCGTGATAAACTCGCTTGTACTTGTCCGCCGAAGCTCAGTGCGAACGCGGAAGCACATGACGCCGTTTTTCGAGAGTTAACTCAAGGGGTTTTTCTAGGCCTGGGGCTTGAGACTTGGGACTTGAGGCTGGCGGAGGGTTCAATTTATGCGGCGGGGCTTGGACTTCTTCCTCAAGCCTCACGCCACACGTCTCACGCCTGTTCTTCAGGCGAAGAAGGCCGCTGGCAAGGATGGTGGCTACTTCCTGAAAACGCTCGTGAGGACGCAGGTTGCGATCGGATTTGGCAGACGGCTCGGCTCTGTGCATGGGCTACTCCTTGGCGAAGAGTCCGCATTCTGGCGGACGAAGCCCACGACGACCTCAGCTTTGCCTCTGGTGCGCCGTCTGGCGGAAACATACTCCCTCTATTGTATATATAACCGGTGGGAGTTCGAAATGACGCATGGTGTGCGGGGGGAAGTGGGATGTTAACTGATTTCGTGTTTCATGAGCCGATGCTGGATTCGATTATCTGTTTTGACTTGGCCAGAACGGGGCGGTGACTTCGAACGCCGCCGTTCTCGCGCGGCAGTAAGCCGTCGCGAGCAACGGCTTGTTGGCCTCTGTCGTTCACGGCGCAAGCCACCGAATTCTGCTCATCCAGAGGCCCGAACGATTAAGAACCTGGGGATCCTCGATTCCACAGGAACTCATGTAGGTCACGCCGTCAATCTCGATGAACTCGGGTGCGTGCGTGAACAACGTCGTGATCTTGTGTTCAGGAAGAAACCTGCGCGGGTCGGCGGACACCACGACGAAAGTCTCATAGTAGTGCCGGTGAGAGAACCCGACAAACAGGTAGTACAGACCGCCATGACG
>JABMSA010000401.1 GCA_013202185.1 Planctomycetota bacterium | reverse complement strand
TCCCCCCACAAGCACCCCTCGAAGGCACCTCACCGCAGCCCGGGCAGCTTTTCCCCAGTTGCCCGGGCCAGCTCTACACCTGCGGCCACACACGCATTCACACAAACCCCAAGCGCGGAAGGCGTCCTGCCGGCCCCTCCTTGCCCCTCACAACGCCTCGCAGGGCGCCTTTCGTTATTCGATGTCTCCTCATCAATACTGTCCGCCGACCGAAGGGGCGGAAAATCGTGCCACTGGGCACGTTTGCCAGTCAGGGGGGGGAAAGCCCCTCGGGGGGAAAACTCCGTCAGGAGTTTTCCCCCCGGACTGCGGTCCGCGCCGCACCCTCCACGCCAAGCTCCCGCCGCGCGTCCTTTAACCTTCAGAAGTTGAAGTTGCCGGCTTGCGCGGCAGCAGGCAAAGCACACCTGCTCGCAAATACGGTAACGTACTTGTAGAGACGCCCCGGCGGGGCGTCTGAGAGGAGACGGGCCACCGACCATTCATAGTCGCGCAGAACACTCGAATCAACACACCGGCACTCCCCCCGACTTCCGCAGATCTCGGAGCATCGGCAGTCGCGCCGGCAGCCAAAAAGCAGATCACGCTGCCCATGGCGCCGAAAATTCTTTTGACAATGTAGCGGCGGAAGATATAATACAGAATCTTAGGATGGCGGAATTTTCATGCAGAGGCGCGGCGGGCATACGTCTGAACGCCTCACGGCTTCCCTCAGCCAAGAAGGATGCCATCAAATGACTGCGTACCAATCGAAAGGAGTACAGCGGAATGGCGGTTAAAGTAGGAATCAATGGATTCGGTAGAATTGGGCGTCTTGTCTTTCGCGTGATGTCCGAACGCAAAGACCTCCGGGTCGTTGCCATAAACGACCTCGCGGACGTCGAAACCAATGCCAACCTTCTCAGGCGCGATTCGGTTCACGGCGCCTTCCCCGGCTGCGTCGACGTCGACGGCGGCGACCTCGTAGTCAACGGAGAAAAAGTGAAGGTACTGGCCGAAAGAGACCCTGCCGCGCTACCCTGGAAGGACCTTGGCGTCGAGCTCGCCATCGAGGCGGTGGGAATTTTCAGAAAAAGAGCCGATTGCCAAAAACACATCGACGCCGGCGCGAAAAAGGTCATCCTCACCGTGCCCGCAAGCGATGAAATCGACTACACCGTAGTTCTGCGTGTCAATTGCGACGGCCTCAGGCCCGAGCACAAGATCATTTCGAACGCAAGCTGCACCACGAATGCCCTCGCACCTGTAGCCAAGGTGCTCAACGACGCCTTCGGCATCGAACACGGGCAAATGACAACCATCCACGCCTACACGGGCGACCAGAACATCTCCGACCGCATGCACAAGGACCCCCGCCGTGCACGCGCCGCCGCCATCAACATAATCCCCACGAGCACCGGCGCGGCGAAAGCCATCGGCAAGGTTGTGCCCGAGCTGGACGGCAAGCTGGCCGGAATCGCAATGCGCGTGCCCGTGGTCGACGGGTCCATCGTAGACCTCGCATGCGTGCTCGGCAAAGACACAACCGCCGAGGAAGTAAACCAGGCATTCAAGAAAGCCGCCGAAGGCCCGATGAAAGGCGTTCTGCAATACTCCGAAGATCCCATCGTCTCCAGCGATGTCATAGGCAATCGGCATTCCTCCGTCCTCGACTCGCCCTTCACCAGCGTGATCGGCGGAAGGCTGGTAAAGGTGCTCAGTTGGTACGACAACGAGATAGGCTACTCCGCAAGAGTGGCCGACGTGGCCGAGAAGATCATGAGTATGTAGGAATACCACGGATCGGTACTCAAGACCGCCGCCCGAGGTGATGAACTTCCGCGCGGCCCGTTAGTTTGTAATTGAAGGATCAAGTATGAATAAGCTTTCGATTGGGGATCTGGACCTCAACGGCAAGAGGGTCCTGATGCGCGTGGATTTCAACGTGCCTCTGGCCAATGGCCGGGTGGCCGACGACACGCGCATCGCGGCCGCACTCGACAGCATAAGGTACGTGCTCGACAACGGCGGGTCCGTGGTTCTGATGTCGCACCTCGGCCGGCCCAAGGGTAAAGTCGACGTGGAGCTGCGCCTGGACCCGGTGGCCGGCCGGCTCGAAGAGCTGCTCGATTGCCCAGTGATGAAACTGAACGATTGCACGGGGCCGGGCGTAGAGCCGGCCGCCGAAGCGCTGCGGCCCGGCGGAGTGCTGCTGCTCGAGAACCTCAGGTTTCACCCCGAGGAAGAGGAAGGCGACGAAGGATTTGCAAAGAAGCTTGCATCGCTGGGCGACCTCTACGTCGACGACGCCTTCGGCACCTGCCACAGGGCGCACGCGTCGGTCGCCGTTGTGCCAAGGTTGATGGACAAGGCCGCCGCGGGTTTTCTGCTACAGAAAGAAATCGAATACCTCGGCAAGGCCATCGCCGACCCCGAAAAACCCTACGCGGCCATCCTTGGCGGCGCAAAGGTTTCCGACAAGATTCTCGTGATCGAAAACCTGCTCAAGAAGGTTGACGCCGTAATAATAGGCGGCGGGATGGCTTACACTTTCCTCAAGGCGCAGGGAAAGCCCATCGGCACCTCGAAGCTCGAGGCCGACCGCGTCGATGTAGCGAAAGATCTGCTCGCCAAAGCACAAGCGGCAGGAGTAGACATCCTCCTGCCGATCGACCATGTAGTCGCCGAAAAGTTCGAACCCGACGCCACATCGAGAGTCGTCGACGACATCCCGAACGGTTGGATCGCGCTCGATATCGGCCCAAGGACCATCGAGCTGTTCTCCGACAAACTCAAGGACACAAGAACCGTAATCTGGAACGGCCCGATGGGCGTGTTCGAGATGCCGGCATTTGCCAAGGGAACCGAAGCCATTGCCAAGGTACTGGCAAACAGCGACGCGACCACGATAATCGGCGGGGGCGACACGGCCGCTGCAGTCAACCAGCTTGGCCTCGCCGACAAGATGAGCCACATCTCTACGGGAGGCGGCGCATCGCTCGAGTTCCTCGAAGGAAAGGAACTCCCCGGAATCGCCGCGCTGAGCGATAAATAGATGCACAGCACAATCAAGATTGCCCCATCGTTGCTCGCGGCCGACTTCTGCCGCCTCGACCGCGAAATCGAGTCCGTCGAGGCAGCCGGCGCCGACTTGCTGCACGTGGATGTAATGGACGGGCACTTTGTGCCGAATATAACAATCGGCCCGTTCATTGTAGAAGCAATCAAGCGGATAGCCACGCTGCCGCTCGACGTGCACCTGATGATCGCCGAGCCGGCACGCTACGTGGAAACGTTCATTGACGCAGGAGCAAACTCGATCGACTTCCACATAGAGGTCGCTCCCGAGCCGGCCGCGCTCATCGAAACCATTCGCGGCCACGGGCTCAAAGCCGGCATCGTGATCAGCCCCGACACGCCCGTCGAAG
This sequence comes from Planctomycetota bacterium, assembly GCA_013202185.1. Classification (GTDB taxonomy): domain Bacteria; phylum Planctomycetota; class PUPC01; order JABMSA01; family JABMSA01; genus JABMSA01. The sequence continues at coordinate 590 of JABMSA010000401.1, read as the reverse complement.
CAATCATCGGCGCGCTCGACGCCGCCGACCAGGTAACGGTAATGACCGTTTACCCCGGCTTCGGCGGCCAGGAGTTGATACCGGAGTGCGTCGAAAAAGCAAGGCGTATCGCCCACGTCGCCCCAAACGTTGACCTGCTCGTGGATGGCGGCATAAACGCAGCAACCATCCCCACAGCCGCAGCCGCCGGAGCAAACGTGTTTGTGGCAGGCTCGGCGATCTTCGGGAAAGAAAACAGGTCGGAGGCGATCAATTGCCTGCGCCGCCTGGCTCAGGAGGCACATGAGCGCCGCACACAACACTCAAGACGCCGATAAGCACACTGCGAGGAATAGATAGCGTGGCCTGGAACATAATTCGTAGAAAAAAGCGCGACATGCCCAACGGCCTCTGGATCCGTTGCGAAGACTGCTCCAGGATGGTATACAAGAAGGAAGTGGAAGAAGGCCTGAGCGTGTGCCCCAAGTGCAACTTTCACTTCCGCATCACGGCACGCAACCGTTTGGACATCTTGCTGGACGAAGGCAGCTTCGAAGAGCTTTACCCGGATTTGATTCCCGGCGATCCGTTGAAATTCGTCGACCGCGAGG
>JABMSA010000400.1 GCA_013202185.1 Planctomycetota bacterium | reverse complement strand
CCGCCGGAGGTGATGAAATGATTGGGACGGTCAAAATGGTAGTACTGGGCGGCCCACATCTGGTTCTGGCCCACTTCGGTGGTGATGATCGCCTCGCCGTTGGTGGCGTCGTGGATCTGCTCCACAACGTACTGCGGCTTCAGCCCGCCGTCGTTGGAGTAGACCAGCGGGTTCTCCTTCTTCCACGTCTCTATCTTTTCAAGCCATTCCTTGTGATCGGCCGGCTTGATCATCTCGACGAGCGACTCAAGAATGTTCCTGGCGTCGCCCACGACGGGCACGTCGACCATTATGTTCTTGCTGATAGAGGTAGGATCTATGTCGATGTGGACCACCTTGGCGCCGGGTGCGAAGGAATCGATTCGCCCGGTGATGCGATCGTCGAACCTGGCCCCGACGGCTATGATGAGGTCGGAGTCCATAATGGCGTAGTTGGCGTAGACGGTGCCGTGCATTCCGAGCATTCGCAGCGAAAGAGGATGGTCTTCGGGGAAGGCGCCGAGCCCCAGGAGCGTAGTGGTTACGGGGATGGAGGCTTTGGTGGCGAGGGCGAAGACTTCGTTGTGCGCGTCCGACAGCACCGCTCCTCCGCCAACGTAGAGGATGGGCCGTTGGCTGTTGTTTATTGCGGCGGCGGCGAGCCCGATTTGCCGGGGGTTGCCCTGGTAGTTTGGCTTGTAACCGGGGATCTTCACCTCGCTTGGGTATTCGCATTCGTGCTCGGCGAGGGAAACGTCTACGGGGAGGTCAACGAGGACCGGCCCGGGCCTGCCGGTTCGCGCGATGTGAAAAGCCTCCTTTATGATCCTCGCGAGGTCGCATACGTCCTTGACGAGGAAATTGTGCTTGGTTATTGTGCGCGTGATGCCGGTTATGTCTGCTTCCTGGAAAGCATCATTACCGATCAGGAGGGTTTTCACCTGGCCGGTGAAGGCGACCATCGGCACCGAATCGAAATTTGCGGTGGCGATGGCCGTTACCAGGTTTGTGGCGCCGGGCCCTGATGTGGTCAGGCACACGCCGACCCTGCCGCTTGCCCGGGCGTAGCCGTCGGCCGCGTGGCCGGCCGCCTGCTCGTGGCGTGTAAGGATCAGGTTAACGGGCGAGTCGTACAGCTTGTCGAACAGGGGCAGTACTACTCCGCCGGGAATTCCAAAAAGACAATCGACTTTTTCTTTGACCAGGGCATCAACAAAGATGTCTGCGCCGGTTTTTCTCACGAGAAATTCTCCACAGGTGCGTTTCACTGCATTTGCTCTGGCAGCCGGCCGGCTGTCGGCAATAACAGACCCTGCGGGGACGTGATGTCATCACGACGGGGGGTCGGGTCTGTTCGTTTCGACTGGCTCGTGCGGGGGCTGTCAGATCAGCCCGTCGCCAAATCTCCTGGCCGGTTCCGACGCAGCCGCAAGTTCGCCGGAGTAGCGGAGTTCGGGCAATTCGGTGTTTTCGAGTTCGGCGGCGTACGCGGCCAGAACTCGGCGTTGTACCACTTCGCGGATCGCCGAGTTCAAAGGGTGGGCGATGTCCGCGTGGAGGGTTGCCCTCCCGTTTGCGTCGATTGGTGCACGGTCTTCGCTCAGCCGTGTTCCGCAATCGTTGCAGTATCGGGCGCGGAGGTGATTTTTTCCTCCGCACCGGGAGCACTTGTCTGTCAGCTTTCTGCTCGGCATGGCTACAAATGTGCCTTGGGGTCCTCTGATGACCTTGAGATCCTGGATGATGAAGCTGTCGTCGAGAATGATGCTGCAGAAGGCAGCAAGTTTGTCGCTTCGATCATCCATCAACTTAACTTTGATATCCGTGATGTTCACAGGATGCCCTCCTTTGGCTCAAATCCAAAGTTATCCACGCATCTGAAACGCAAGTTCAGACAGAACAGAAGAAACGTACGCTCTGAAACTACGGGCCCACTTCGGTTTGCGCATTTCCGTAAGGCGATTCTTGCGGGGAATTCTTACGGGTGCCGTCCGTGGCACACCCCCCGCCCCTTCTCCTTCGTTGGGACTTGCTGTGCCCAACGGTCCTTGATTGGGGCGAGGCAAATGACGCGCCAGGTTCTTTGCGGCTCAGCATTGCACGCTTTCGCAGGCAAATACACTCCCATGCCCTGACGTCGCCAAGCTGTCGGTCATTTTCTGAGCGGCCTCCTTTCTCTCGCATAATCCGAAAAAAGCGGATCCACTGCCTGTCATGGTTGGGCCAAGGATACCTTCCCCGGCCATCAATCGTTTAACGTTCTGCAACTTGGCGTATGCGGCTATCGCCGGCTCTTCGAGCCTGTTGAAAAGGAGCGGGGCAATTGCTCCGGCCACTGTGCCTGGCTCCGGCTCGGCCCGGGCAAGCTGCTGCACCAAGGCAAATATCCTACCATTTACCGCCTGATCTGTCAAGCGTAAACTGAGCAGACTGTAAACATCCCGGGTCGAGATTTCGAAACCGGGCCACAGCACAACAAAACTCAGCGGCCGGCCGGCGGGCAACCTGGTGACTATTTCGCCTCTTCCCTTGCAGAGCGCGGTGCCCGAGGCAAAGAAAAACGGGACGTCCGAGCCGATCGCCGCCCCGATTTCGGCCAGGCGCTCCTCCGAGAGCCCCGCCTGCCACAGGATGTTGAGGCCTGCGATCATGCTGGCTGCGTCGCTGCTGCCGCCTGCCAGCCCGGCGCCGGGCGGGATGTTTTTCTCGAGGTGAATCTTCACGCCGTCTCGGGCGCCGGTTGCCGCGCGCATCTCGGCTGCGGCGCGCATCACGGTGTTTTCGGCGCCGCACAAAATCGCCGGGTCGCTGCATGTGAGTTGCTCGCCCGAGGGCGCCCGCCGGATCACGAGCCTGTCGTAGATCGACACTGTTTGCATCACCGTTTCGATCTCATGATAGCCGTCGGGCCGCTTGCCCTTGACCTCGAGGTAAAGGTTGAGCTTTGCGGGGCACAGTATTTCAATGATCGATTCTTCGTTTCGTATGAGCATTCAATCAGGGCCGATGCTGTTGGCTGTGTGGCGCCGCTCGGCGAGGTCGAGCACGTGCCTGCACAAGTTGTCCTGGGCGGCGCGCATCCGCTGCAATGCCGCCCGCCGGCTGTTGATCAGAATCGAAAACGCCAGCGTATCGGCGTCGGTCTCGATGTAGCCCGATAAGGCGCAGGCGCCTGCCAGCGTGCCGGTTTTCGCTCTCACGCGGCCGCGATGTTCTTTGGCGGTGAGCCTGCGTTTCAGCGTTCCGTCGAATCCGGCTATGGGCAGCGACGCCGCAAAGACGTCCGACTCGGGCTGCTGTGTCATCCAGCGCAGCACATCGACAATGGCGGCGGCCGACAGCCGGTTGTCGCGTGACATCCCCGAGCCGTCGACCATCCGGCATCCGGCCGCGGCCGGGCTCACCTTGGCCAGGAATTTCTGGACGACATCGGCGCCGCCTGCGAAGCTTCCCCTGCCGAGCGTCTTGAATACCTGCTCGGCATAAAAGTTCTGGCTGCGTTTGCCTGCAACTCGGACCGCTGCCGCCAGGGGCGATTCGTACGTTGCCACGAGTGTTGCATCCTTGCCGAGATCAACCGCTTCGTGCGCCACTTCGAGGCCGCCGCTCACGGCCACTCCGCAGCTTTCCAGCGTCTCTTTCATTACGTTGAGAAAGAACAGCGAAGGATCTTCAACGGGTATCGAGGTCGTTGCCGGGTATCCGCCCGACCAGAACCTGCCGCGCAGCACAAGCCTCCCTGCACCTGCGCGCCCGAGGAAGCCATAGAGGTGCCTGGTCTTGTCGGCCGTGATCACGCATCGGTTGTCGATGCCGGCATAACCGGTGCTGGGCATGATGGTTACCTGTGGGGGTTCACCCACCTGCGGGCCGGCTTTCACGGTTGCGTCCAGGCAGTTGTCGTTTAGCGCCAGCGCCGATATCGGTGCGCAGTACCACTTCTCCAACTGGTCTTTCGGCCACGACGGATGCACGTATTGTGCGTCGAAGGCGGATGCGTCGCCGATGAGGCGGCCGCGCACTCGGCGTATTCCGAGTTGTCGGAGTTTTGCCGCCCACTGCTTGAAAAGGAAGCAGGGATCGCCGCCGTGGTTGCGTCCGGATATATCGGGATCGCCTCCGCCCACGACAACCAGGTCGCCCTCGAGCGTTTTGCCCTCGATGGCGCCCCTGGTGTAGAGGCGCGTCTGGAAGCGATGCTCCCGGCCGAGCAGATGGAGCGCGGCGGCCGTCGTGACGAGTTTCGCGTTGGACGCGGGCACGAAGAGCTTGTCGCCGAAACTGTCAAAGAGCGTTTTTCCGCTTCGAACGGATACTATTCTTATGCCCGCCTCGGATAGGCGGATCTTTTGCGCCGTTACGATGCTCTCGAGCTTCGCGGCAGGCAGGCTGTGCTGTGCGAGGCCGTGCGGCGCGGCCAACACGAGCGCGGCAAGCGCCGCCACTACAACCTGCCCGGCACAGTTGCCCGGCACCGACCGTCGGGCCGTTGCCGCGGCGCGCCCGAGCATTGTTCGATGGTCAAGAAGCTGGACGGGACGCCTGTGTTGTCTCATCCTTAGGCCCCTGGCCGGCGGGCTCCTGAACCTGCCCGGCAGTGAAACGCAACGCTACTACGTTACACCATGAGCCATCGATTTTCAAGACTAAAAGCGATGCTTGGCCGACGTGCCCGACTTGACGGCGTACCCATATGCACGCCAAGGCCCTTTCCGGACATGCCGAAAGCAGGCGCATTCGCCGAAGAGGCCAAACCCAGCGCTTGGTGCGGGTCTTAGATGAAGATCAGGAAATGAGATCAGAGATGAATGGTCTCGGAACGGAACCCGGTGTAATCGCCTCTACCTTCGCAATCAAGAATATTTATCGACAAATATTCGGCGGAAGTTAAGGAAAATCCGGCAGGAGCAGTTTTTTTTTCGCGGCGCACGCGCGCAGGCTACTCCTGGTTTGTTTTCGGCGGGGGGGCTTGCTGCTTGTTGCGTTGTACTTCTTCGTCCTTTTTCTTGTCGTCGTCGGCCGACTTAAAAATGCTCACGATGGCGCGGAGGGGGAAAAAGACGGCGGCTGAGATGTGGCCTTCCAACAACACAAGCCTCATCATTGGTTCGCGAACGGTGCCCATGACCTCGACCTGGAAAATCCGATCACGTGCCGGCGTGATGATCCATTTGTCGAAGGGTTCGCCCAGGTACGGTATGAGACTGACGAAGGTTTTCTCGTCTTTGCTGGTGATGAAGTTCAGGTCCAGTTTCCCATCGAGGCCTATCGTGCCGAGTCCACTGATGGGCACTGTGGTGCCCTTGAGTAATATACTGGTGAAGTCCACTTTCCCTTGCCCGATGGTGCATTCTATATCTGCCTCCTTGATTGTGCTGCCCTTGGGCCAGTCCTGGTAGACCAGGTATGTGACGATGTCGGCGATGACGGGGAGCTTGGCAAGCCTGCCGGCGTCCACTTGCACTTTGGCCGAGCCTTTCAGTGAGTCGGCGAGGGTGCCCTCGCCGGCGAGTGTCACGGTGGCTGTCATCAGGCCTCTGAGTTCTTTATCGTCTTTCAGGAGCTGGTATTTGTCGTTGAGTTGCTTGAGATTGATGTCATAAAGATTGATGCGTGCCTGCCATTTGCTGTCGTTTCGGTTGAGGTGGATGTCGCCCTCGACCTGCCCGCCGTAGTAGTTGCCTTTGAAATCGGTTATGTGCCAGGCTTCGCGGTCGAGCGCCAGGGAGCACGTTGCCTCGGGCAGAGGAAAGCCCTTGAGCGAGAAACCCGAGATGCTCAGTTTGCTGCCTTCGGCGACCTGAATTGGGCCGTCGGGGGTGAAGATCATTGTAAGGTTGCCGCTGAAGCTTCCCTCGGGATTGGCTTTGCTCCAGACGTCGGCCCACTCCGGGGGGAGTGCTTTGTCGAATGCGGCATCGCAAGCGATGTGTTCGGCGCGGATGTTGAGCGTGCCGCTCTTGGTGGTGGTGGAGTCTTCGCCGGTATTGGGGGAGAGTTGTTCTGTCATTTCGAGCTTGCCGGAGACCCTCACGGTTCCGATGTCGGCGTGGGCGGGGTAGCCCTTGATGTTCTCGAGGACGATGGTATCGCCCTTCACGGTGATTTTGCCCGTGATGTCTTTGAGCGGGTAATTGAAGCCGCTGCAGGTCGCCTTGCAGTTGTCAAGCTCGATTGTGATCGATTCTTCCTGTTGTTCCTTGTTGAACTCGAGTATGCACGTGGCGTTGATACGGCCTGACGGGACGAAGTCGCTCCAGATTTCGTCGCCTCTTTCGGCGAGTGCTTTCTTGAGGACGTCGTCGACCTGGAGGCGCTCGGCCCGTATGGTTACGTGGCTTTTGCGGTCGGTTTCGTCGTCGAGGACGATCGTTCCGGAAATGTGTACTCCTGTTTCTCGGCCGGGCACGCGCCCGGCAATGTTGTTGAGCGAGACGATGTTGTTTTCAACAACTATGTGGCCGGTGAGGCTTTCGAGCGGGTAGTGGAAGCCGCTGTATGTGGCCTTGCAGTTATCGAGGCTGAGGTCGGTTTTTTGCAGGGTTACTTTGCCGTCGGCCGTGGGGCTCAGCCACAGGCGCACATTGGCTCTTCCCTTTGGCTTGAAGTCTTCGATGACGCTCTCGAGCACGTTGCGGAAGTCTTTGTCGCCGGGCGTTTCGGGCTGGGGTTCTTCGTCAACGGTCTTGGGATCGTCGCGGAAGACCTTGTCGTCGAGCGTCTCGAGCTGGAGGCCGTCGATCCATACGTTGATCGTCTGCTTTGCGGCGGGATCGTCGAACTTGCCGGGCTCGAGTTCTCCGGTGATGGTCACTTGCGCCTCGCCGCACAGGCCGCGCAGCCCCACGAGCTTCACCGTTGTGCCGTCCCATTCGACACTACCGGTGAGGTTGGTAACAGGATAGGGGAACTCGTCGACGGTGATCTCGATGCCGTTGAGATCCACGATTACGGCACATGATGTGACGCTGCCTTTCTTGCCGTCGTTCTTCAACTTGAGCTGAACGGTTGCGTTCACGTTGCCTGTGGCGTGGAGTGCGTCGAGTATGTCGACAACTTCCTGTGAGAGTGGCGAGATTGCCGTGAGCAGTTTGTCGTCCAGCTCGATTCGTTCGGCCTTTATGGTGATGTCGGGACTGTCGTCGGGGAAGACGTAGTTCTCGGGATGTTCGTTTTCCGGTCGGTTGATGGGTGGCACGGGAATGCGGCCCTTGATTTCGCAGGTGCCTTTTCCGGCGGTCGCCGCGAGGTCGATCTCCACGCGGCTATGGGTTTGTTCGCCCTGTTTGGGCGTTATCCACGTTACCCGCCCGCCTACCTGACTGACGGGGTAAGGGAATTCGTTGTACTTTGCGGCGATGTCGCTGAGGTCGAGCCTGAGGAAATGCTCGGGGAAGAGCTTTCCTCCGCCCTTGTGCAGCGTGATGCGATGCTCCACGTCGGCTTTTCCGCCGGTGATGCGGAAATCGTCCCACACCGGGCGCACCTCGTCGGGGATGGCTTGTTTCACTTCTTCGGTCAGGGGCATATTGCGCGCGACTATATCGAATTCGGCGATCTTCTTGTCTATGAATCCCCGAAGCATCTCCACGCTGCCGTCGCGGTAGTGCGCGGTCACGCGCTTGATGCGCAGGGTTTTCCCGTCGCTTTCGAGTTCTCCGTCGACCTGCGTGAGACGAAGCGGAAATTCCACTCTCTCTACGATACAGTTCGACGGTGTGGCAACGAACGTCTGGCTGAAGTGTTCCTCGGCGCCCCACTCGTATTTCATTCTTGCGGCGATGCCGGTTTGGCCTTCGAGGCCAAGGTCGTCGAGTTCAACCACCGCGCTGTCGGGCAGAAGTTTTCGGAGTTGCTCGCCGATTTCGATGCGGGGCAGCTCGGCGTTGAGGACTACGGATTTCGCATCGAGGTCGACGTGGCCGGTGAGCGCGACGCTCCCGACGCCGGCCTGTGTGGCGGCGCCGTTGAAGGTGAGCTGAGAGCCCGAGTAAGAGCCCGATTCGACGGCGATCCGAAAATCGGTCAGCTCGAGGGCAGGCGAGTGTTCGTAGAGGATGCCCGAGTCGACGGCGATGGTTCCCGAGAGTACCGAGATCTTCTTCAAGATGGCGCGGCGCTCCGTTGAGCCGTTGCCGGACGACAGCCCCCGCAGGAAACCGATCAGGTTCTTGTCGAGCTTGAGGCGCGGCTTGTCGATCTCGATTTCATCGATTCCGTTTCTGCCCCAGATCAGCCGCCACAGGGAGTAATCGATCACAACTTGATCGATGGTCAGAAGCGGCTCGCCTACTTGCGGGCCGGGTGCGAACAGCTTGATGTTTTTCAGCTCGAGAACGCCCAGCAGGCCGGCATCGGCGGTGGCGATCTCGACGGTGCAGCCAAGCTCGTCGCGTGCGTAGTTCTTGATCGCCCTTGCGATGTTGTTTGGCGACAGGTAGACGTGCAGCAGGAAGAAGGCATTGGCAACGATGATGAGAACAATCGCTCCGCAGACGATGGAAACCTTCTTGCGTCGTGTCATGGTGTGCATTCCTCGCTCGCCGGTTCCGCAGCCGTCGAGCCGTCAATCATCATTCGGCGGGCCTGCAAATCTGTGCCTCGCGATGATCCAAAGCGCCCGCAGGCCGTCTTGCCATCGGATTTTCTTACCCTGCCCGATTGATCTGGGCTGATAGGAGATTGGCACCTCCTCGACGTGCACGCCCTTCTTCAAGAGAAGGGCGGTCACCTCTGCGCAGAATCCGAATCCCGTCTCGCGAAGGGGCAGCGATTGCAGGAGCTTCGTTTCAAACACCTTGTAGCACGTGTGCTGATCGGTTACGCGCCGGCCGAATAGCGCGCTTGTAAAAGCCGACAGCACCCTCCCGCCCCAGTAATATCGCCGGTAGGACGCGGCATTGCCCCCGAGAATTCGCGAGCCATACACCACGGCGGCCCGCCCCGCCTCGATCGGCTCGATCAACGCTTGGTACTCCTCCGGGTTGTACTCGAGATCGGCATCCTGGATGATCACGGCATCGCCGGTAACGCTGCCGATTGCCGTTTTTATCGCGGCTCCCTTGCCCCGGTTGGCCTCGTGGCGCAGGAGCTTCAGCTCGGGATCAGCCGCAAGGGCATCCTGAAGCGCCGCCCAACTCCCATCGGTGGAGCCATCGTCGACGGCGATGATTTCGTGGACGCCCACCTCGCGGACCCTGCGTAGAATCTCGGCCAGGGTCGCTTCTTCATTATAAACTGGAATGATAACAGATAACTTCACGCAAATCAAACCTATTCAGTTGGTTGAGCGCCGTCGGGTTCGATCAAAGGTCCTGGTTCAAGCCTTCCCGATCGTCCTCGTCGTCGTCGTCGTCGAACGTATGAGCAGATGTGCATCGTTCTTCGTCGTCCGGTGAAATGAATGTGCTTGTGAGTATTGTGGGGGGG
>JABMSA010000399.1 GCA_013202185.1 Planctomycetota bacterium | reverse complement strand
GTTGTACTGCCTCCTTGCTCTTCAAGGCGGGGGCGTAACGTTTGCCTTCGACTGTGTCTCATTCGCGTCCCATTTGGACGCGCTGGGTCCCACGACCTGGAAGGCCATCGTACCTACCGTCCGGTGTCAATGGGCGCGTTAACTTCCGCACCGTCGCACCGCATACCGCGGCGGGAAACCCGGATTGCAGTGGCCTTCACGGGTTGATGACCACCTTGGTTCGTTCCCGGCATTCCATGAGCTGCACCGCCTGATGGATCTTCTCCAGAGGCAGGCGGTGAGAGATGATGTTCTCGGCGTCGACCAGCCCCGTCTCCATCAGCCGTATGGCCTTCGACATGGCCAACGGGTTCGTGCCGAAACTGGCATCCATGTGTCCCTCCAGGAAATGGGTATAACCGCCGTCCAGCTCGAATGTCTCGTGGGTGGTAATGCCGAACACGTTCCACCTGGTGCCGCGGCGGCGCAAATCGACCATCAGTCTCACGGCCTCAATAGCACCGGCGGCTTCGACGACGAGGTCCGGCCCCTCGGGCAGAATCTCATAGACCCGGCTCTTGGCGTCTTCGTCGGAGGGATTAATCACGTGCGTGGCGCCAAGTGCCCGTGCGCGGTCCAGGGCATAATCGCTCGTATCAATGCCGATCAGCCGCCCCGCGCCTGCCGCCTTCGCCACCATCAAGCAGAGCAAGCCCATGCTGCCGGTGCCAATGACAACCACGTCGTTCCCCAACTCCATCTTGCTGTAGTGGACGACCCCTTTCCACGCGCCGGACAAGGGTTCCGTAATGGCGGCAGCATCGAAACCGAGGTTCTCAGGTTTGGCGAAGAGGCAGCACTCCCTCGTCTTCATGTATTCTGCGAAGGCACCGGGCCAAACGTCTTCCACGCCGTCCCCGCCGGTCGTGAACGCGCTTTCGCAGTAATGGGTATTCCCAACGCGACAATGCTCACAATACCCGCAATAGCCTGAAGGCGAGACGACCACTTCGTCGTCCACCTTGAAGTGCGACACGCCCGGCCCTATCTCCGCCACCACGCCACTCGGCTCATGACCGGGGATGAGCGGGAAGGTAACGTTCCTTCGAACGCCTTTGATGGCTTTATAGTCCGTAGCACAGAATCCGCACGACTTGATTCGCACTACGACTTCGCCAAGACCTTGCGGCTTTGGAAGGGGAACGGATTCCAGCGCAAGTTTGCCGTAATCGTGCAGCACTGCCGCAAGCATAGTCGACACTGTCTGGCTCCTCTACTATTCCTCTTCTCGACAGGTAGATCAACCGCCCTCGTGCCCGTTCACGCATCCCAGAGCCATTCTGAGAGATGGAGATTTCACGTGCACGGTACCACGGCAATCTCGGATATCCCAAATCACTACGGTCCGCTTACAAGTCGCATAATGTCAACTGGTTACATCACGAGGTGCTCTCGTTTTGACAGTCTGGGCTCGATTCCCCTGGGTTTCTTGGCGAGCGAAGTCTATCCCTTTATACTACGGTTCGCCGAGATTCACCAGACAGTAATTGGCACGCTGTTGCGACGACGGCATCGTGACAGATGACCCGGCCCCGGTAGCTCCGCCGCGGCGTCGGCGAGGAGAAGCGCTGATGAAGCGAACACGAGTCCCGTCGACGCCCCGGCAGGCAAGCTCCATCTTGCTCTGCTGTTCAGGAACCGAAATGTCCTATGCCATGCACCAGAAGCCATAGGCCAATCGAAACAACGACGAGAATCACCGCATACCGTGGCCAGTGAGCCATCGACGCTGGGCCACCCTCGGCTGTAAGTCCATAGAGATACCGGATATCCACGTATCTGGCAGCGAGAAGGCAACCAACGGTTATCCAGTAGACTGCGTCGGCCGCAGTGAGGAAGCCGGAGTAATTCTGCGCAATGAAGAGGGCGCAGATCGCCAGAATCGCATTGCCGACCAGCATCCAGAAAAGGCGAAAGAAGCAGCCTGCTGGAGGATCGTACTTGTGGTCCTCGTATTTCTGGTTTTCCATGGTTCTCTCCTGAATCGCTTTGCGCCTTCCAGGATGGCGCCCCGACTGCGGTTCCAGAATTCCTTACTGAGGCAACAGTCGCAAGGCATAGCCCGGCCTCGACTCGGGGTCGAACCACCGATTCCAATCCGGGTCTGCACTCAAGAGC
>JABMSA010000398.1 GCA_013202185.1 Planctomycetota bacterium | reverse complement strand
GTTCCAGGGCAGGCTCGAGTTCGGTCCGCGCGCTCTCGGCAACCGGTCGATCCTGGGCAATCCCACTATACACGGGACGAGCGACCGCATAAACGAGATGGTGAAATTCAGGGAAACGTGGCGGCCGTTCTGCCCGTGAGCACCTGTGTTCCGTCAGGCGAGAAGGCAACGGACGCAACCGTACCCTTATGACCCTTGAACGTCCGAATGCAGTTTCCCGTCGTCGCGTCCCACAACTTTGCTGTCTTGTCACCACCGCCTGTGACGAGACGCGTGCTATCAGGCGAGAAGGTAACGGAGTAAATCCCCTTACTATGACCCGCGAACGTCCGGATGCAGTTTCCCGTCGCCATGTCCCACAACTTCGCTGTGGAGTCAAAGCTTCCTGTGAACATCCGCACCCCGTCAGGCGAAAAGGCAACAGAGACGACCACGCCCGTATGGCCCGCGAAAGTGCGAACACAGTTTCCCGTCGCCGTGTCCCACAGCTTGGCTGTGCCGTCATTACTGCCCGTGAGGATCAGCGTCCCGTCAGGCGAGAAGGCAACGGACGAAGCACTGTCTTTGTGGCTCGTGAACGTCCGGATGCAGTTTCCGGTCGCGATGTCCCACAGCTTCGCCGTGCTTCCCGGGCAACCTGTGAAGACCCGTGTCCCGTCAGGTGAGAAGGAAACGGACTTAACAATGCCTGTATGGCCCTTGAATGTCCGGATGCAGTTTCCCGTCGCCACGTCCCACAGCTTCGCCGTGTTGTCACCACTGCCCGTGAGCACCCGCGTTCCGTCGGTCGAGAAGGCAACGGACATAATCACGCCTGTGTGGCCTGCGAAAGTACGGATGCAGTTTTCCGTCTCTGCGTCCCACAGCTTAGCTGTCTTGTCCATACTGCCCGTGAGGACCCGCGTGCCGTCGGGCGAGAACGCAACGGACCACACCAGGCTTGCATGGCCAGTGAAGGTCCGTATGCAGTTTTCCGTCTCTGCGTCCCACAGCTTCGCCGTCTTGTCAAAACTGCCCGTGAGCAGGCGCGTCCCATCGGGCGAGAACGCAACGGACCACACCAGGCTTGCATGGCCCGTGAACGTCCGAATGCAGTTCCCCGTTGCGGCATCCCACAGCTTCGCTGTCTTGTCATGACTGCCCGTGAGCACCCGCGTCCCGTCAGGCGAGAAGGAAACGGAACTAACCGGCCTTTTGTGACCCTTGAACGTTCGGATGCAATCTCCGGTCGCGGCGTCCCACAGCTTCGCTGTTTCGCCATAACTGCCCGTGACAACCCGCATCCCGTCAGGCGAGAAGGCGACGGAGGAAACAAAGTTCGTATGACCCGTGAAAGTCCGGATGCAGTTTCCGGTCGCGACGTCCCACAACTTCGCCGTCTTGTCAAAACTGCCCGTGAGCAGGCGCGTCCCATCGGGCGAGAAGGAAACGAAACCAACGATGCCTGCATGGCCTTTGAACGCCCGGATGCGTTTCCCCGTCTGCACATCCCACAGAAAAGCTCCCTGGCCGCCGCAAGTGGCAATGTGACGCCCGTTTGGTGAATAGGCCGCTTCATGGAGTGTTCCGAGGCCGAAGGTCCGAATCGGCTTGGTTACAATGTCCTCTGCCGATGCGCCTTTGCTGCCGCCCTCGTCGGTCTCGTCATTCTCCTCTTCCGGAACCTGCCCGGAAACGTTGGCCCCAGGGTCGGCAGCCTCTTGCTCAGGTTTCGAGAGATGCACAACGGCGCCGGTCGCAATGGCGGCAACAAGCGCGGCCGCGAGAAGTTTCACTTTCGCGGCGCCCAGCAGCGTTATGCCTGTCGCGGTCTTGGTCTTCACGGCGCCGGCGAGTATCACCTTCCCCAGGGCAGCCGCAAGCGATGCCGGGGCCGCGCAAACGGCGTGCTCTGAAACCAGCGATGCGAGAAGCACCCCCGAGACGATCACACCCGCCCGTTTCAGATTCTTGCGAAGCTCGTCGATGCCCGAGTCGATCCGTCGCGAGACGGTCATCGCCGACACGCCAAGCTCCTTTGCGATGTCGGACTGCGTTCGGCGTTGCAGAAAATGCTCGACGACAACAACGCGCAAATCATCGGGAAGTTCTTCCACCGCTTTGTCCAGGTGCGGGGCGAGGTCGTGCCATGCCGGTTCGTCATTGGACGATCTGTTCATTTGTGTGCTCAGCCCTTCTTTGTTTTTTCGGAGCGCTCCCCGCCGCACTTCGTCGATGGCGATATCCGTTGCACAGCGATGCAGCCAGCCGCCCACCGACGACTGCACAGCATTTGCCTTCCGCACGAGCCGCAGGAAACATTCTTGTGAAGCGTCTTCAGCAGTCGTCGGATTACCCAGGATTCGCACGCACGTGCTGTACACGAAATCCCGATGGCGCCCCACGATTTCCGCGAAGGCATCGGAGTCGCCGGCTTGAACGAATCGGTGCAACAATGCGAGGTCAGTCTGTTTCATTTTGGGCATGTTCCCATCCCTTTTCCGTTGGATCGGTCGGCGTTTCTAATTATAAGCCGAACGGGGCATGCATTTCTAACGCAAAAAACAGGATGACAGGAAAATTCTTTCGGCGGCGAGGGTTGGAGGCGACCCCACATCCGGCGCCTGGCGGCAGCGTGACTGGTAGCTACAATGGGTTTTTCAACTGTCCCGACGTCCCTGGTTCTTCGTCTTGCTCACTTGAGCGCGATCCATTTCTTTTTCATCCAGAATGTAGACGGCGTGGTATCTCTCGTTACGCGTTTCCTTGAGGGCGATATCGAGTTTTTCGATGTGCGCGGCAACTACGTCCTCGCCTACCCGGCGCCGGCGCTTCCCGTCGCGCTCGAGGCAGGTGTCTTTCGAGACGTTGAAGATGATGAGTACAACGGGGGTGTCGGCAGCCTTGGCGATTCTGTTGAGGTCGCGCCTTGCCGTCTTGGAGAGCGCGGTGGAGTCGGCCACGGTGAGCCTGCCGAGCGCCAGCCGCTTCTCGATGATCGTGTGGAATAGCTCGAACGCCTGGCCCGATGCCCACTGTGCCCCGGCGGAGTCGGTGAGCATGGCGCGGCAGCGATCCGACGATACAACCTGCGTGGGCCTGAAGTGCCTGCGCGCGAACGTGCTCTTGCCGCAGGCCGCCGGCCCGCATAGTATGACCAGCCCGGGGCTTGGAATGGCGATTTCCATCAGTTGCCCGCCGTCCGTTTCTCAGAGCCAACCGGTGAGCTGCGCGAGGCGGCGTGAGTATTCGATGAAATTCGGCCAGGAGATGTCCGGCGGCATGCCGTGGTCGCAGCCGGGTATGTAGCCGCCGTCTTTGATAATCGGCGCCAGGCGCTCGAGCTCGGCTTCGATCACGTCGCCGCCCTTTGCGATGGCCCGCTTGTCGACCCCGCCTGTGTAGGCCATCTGCCGGCCGAACTGTTTTCGAAACTCGATTATGTCGTTGTGCGCGGCTACCTCGATCGGATCGCAGCAGTTGATTCCGCTCTCGATCCAGATCGGGATCAGCTCGCCTATGTATCCGTCGGAGTCCATGTCGATGATCGGACAGCCGCTTGCCTTTATCTCTTCCACCCACCGCACGTAGGCTGGTTTGAGGAATTGGCGCGTCATCGCGGGCGAGATCATGCTGTGCGCCTTGTAGGCCATGTCTTCCGACATGTACATGTGGTCGATCGCGAGGCGCTCCAGCACGGGCGCCATCACCTGCGAGACAAACTCGGTCCAGAAATCGATCATCTCCTGGACGAAGTCGGGATCGTCGAGCATCAACTCGCACAGGCCCTCGAAGCCGCACCACTCGCGGAGCTGCCAGAACGGGCCGTTGAAGCTCAGGGCGACTGTTTTGTCGCGATCTTGCAGTTGCCGGCATATCTCGTCGAGGTCGACCGGGTGGCGGCCGGGCGTTTTCGGATCGTAACGCTCCTTCATCCGCTCCCAGTCGTCGCGGTTCTCAACCGGACACTTGTGCCATTTGCGCGTTACGAAGTCCTTCGGCAGACGGAGGTAGGTGTAATCGTATTCGTCCGAGATCTCGACGATTGCGCCCATCCAGTCCTGAACGAGATACGCTCCGTTGCGATGTTCCAGCACCTTCTCCTCGAACTGTGGGATCATCTTGAACGACACGTACAGGCCGGGCTGCGGGCGGGCAGGCTCGGACTCGATGCCGAGTTCTTCGAACATGGCGGTATAAGGATCGACGCCCTCGGGCAGGCCCTGCTCGTGCCATTTCTTGAGGGTGGATTCCCTGCCGCCGCCGGGGGAGAACGGCACCTTGTCGGGCTTGTCGAACAGAAGCGTCTTGATGTGTCGCTCGCGAGGTGTCACTGATAGTTGCTCCATTCAGGGCCGGTTACTGTTGCGTTCCCATCACGAAGGAGAAGCATCTCCATTTCCGCGCGATGAGATAATACCAGGCAACGCCAAGGATTGCTCCCATGGCATCGGCGAGTGCGTCGCCGGTCGACGGCACCCGATCAGGTACCAGGCTCTGATGAAACTCATCCAGAACGCCGTACGCGCTGGTGATGATAATGGCAAGGATCGCGCGCTTCAGCGTGAGGGGGTGGCCCGGGCGCTGCACGGCAAGTGCCACAAGCACGGCCATCAGGCCGAACGCGCCGAAATGCAGGAACTTGTCCGACAGACGGATCCATCCGGTCGGAGGCGGCGCGCTCACCGCCGACAGCATGAATATCGTCGCCGCGTAAGCTATCGGCATATACCACCGCAGCAGTTGACGCCTCATACTCAAAGCTCGCTTTCCTCGTTGGTGATGGATCCTGTGGCCTTGGCTGTGCACACCTGCAGTTTCGGCTTCGTGCCGATGTTGCGTCATGAATCTTCGCCGAACTCGCGCAGGAAGTAATCGATTTCTTCGGGGTCGGGGCGCGTTGGTTTTTCGTGCGCGCGGTCGTCGGGCGGATTGGCGCCCCGCTCGAAGGCGTCAATCATTTCCTTGTAAAACGCTCCGCAGCGCACCACCCTGCCGCCGGCGGTTTTCACTCGCTCGCCCAGCTCCCTGTCGGTCGTTACCACGGTAAGTCGGGCGGGCCGGGGGCTGTTTTGCACGCACTTGACGATGTAGTCGTCGGCGTTGGACCTGGGGGGCGCGCAGATTATGTGGATGCCTGCGAACGTTTCGTTTGGCCGCTGGGCTGCACCGCGTGCGTCGTATACGACTATGACCTGCCGGTGTGTGATGTTCTGATAGCGCGACAGGTATTCGTGCAGCCTGTTTCGTGCTGCTTCGTAGTCCTTTATGGGCAGGCTGCGCTCGAGGCCGAACACGGCATAGAGAAAATTATATCCGTCGATGACGAGCATCATCCGCCCTCCCGACGTGCTGTGCCGCAGGAAGCGCCTGTGTCATACATCCTTGATCGCCCCGCCGGCGATCACCACCTCCGCCCGGCCAACGACGCTCATGCCGTCGAAGGGGCAGTTGCGCCCGCGGGAAACAAAGCGTGCCGAGTCGATGATCCATTCAGCGGCGGGATCGATCACGACGATGTCGGCGTCGGCGCCGGGCCGTAACGTTCCCTTGGCGATACCGAGCGCCCGCGCGGGCCTGATCGTTAGCGCGGCGATAAGCTCGGGCCACGTCAGGAAGTCCGTGCCAACGAGCTTCGCAGCCAGCATCGAGAGGGTGGTCTCGAGCCCGACGACACCCGGCGCGGCCTTGTCAAACTCGCACGCCTTTTCCTGCGGGGCGTGCGGCGCGTGGTCGGAGGCGATTGCGTCGATCGTGCCGTCCTTGATTCCGGCGCGCAGCGCGTCGACGTCCGCCTTTGTTCGCAGGGGCGGATTCACCCTGGCGTTTGTGTTGTAGCCGCGCGCGAATTCTTCCGTCAGCGTCAGGTGATGTGGGGTGGCGTCGGCCGTGATGTTGTCGCCGCGCTCTTTTGCGCGGCGGATCAGCTCTACTCCGCCGGCCGTGCTCACATGCGTAACGTGCAGCCTGCCGCCGGTCTCGTGCGCCAGGATGATGTCGCGCGCTATGGCGGTTTCTTCGGCCGAGACGGGTGTGCCCGCCAGGCCAAGCTCGGCGGCCGCCCTGCCGGCGTTCATCACGCCGTTGCCCGCGAGCGATGGATCCTCGCAGTGCGACATTATCGGCAGCCCGGTGAGCTTCGCGTACTTGAGCGCCTTGGCCATCAGGCCGGCGGATGTGACCCAGGAGCCGTCGTCGGTGAAGGCCGCGGCGCCGGCAAGGCTTATCAGGCCCATTTCCGTCAGCTCCGTGCCCTCTCTGCCGAGCGTGATTGCGCCGGCGGGGAGAACGTTGGCCAGGTTGGCCTGCCGACCCTTGTTGATGACGTATTCGGCGGCGGCGGGGTTGTCGATGGGCGGATCGGTGTTGGGCATCGCGACGATAGTCGTGAATCCGCCCGCAATAGCGGCGGCGCTGCCCGTGGCGATTGTCTCTTCGTCGCAGTCGCCGGGTTCGCGCAGGTGCACGTGCATGTCGATCAGGCCCGGGCAAACGATCTTTCCGGCCGCGTCGATCACTTCGTGCGCCGGCTCGCGGACGGCCCCGATCGTCGCGATCCTGCCGTCAGTGATCAGCAGATCGGCGACCTCGTCGAGGCCCTGGTCCGGGCAGATCACGCGTCCGTTCTTGATCAGGATGTCCGCCATTTTTCCATCTCGCGCCGTGTGCGGCTTCTTGTGTGTCTTCGCTGTCAGCGGTGATTGTTCATCATATCGAGCAGTGCCATTCTCACGGCTACTCCGTTGGCCACCTGCTCGAGCACAACTGCGTTTGGGCCGTCGGCCACGTCTGCGGCGATCTCGATGCCGCGGTTCATCGGGCCGGGATGCATCACGAGCACGTCGGGCTTTGCCCTTCGCATGCGCGGGCCGTCGAGGCGGTAGAATTCGCAGTATTCGCGCATCGAAGGAAACTGCTGCCCGCCCAGCCGCTCGCACTGGATGCGCAGCATGTATAGCACATCGCAGTTGTGGATGGCATTGTCGAAATTGTGCGCCACTTCGGCGCCGAGCTGTGCGAAAGCGCCCGGCACCAGCGTCGGCGGGCCGATCAGCACAACGTCGGCCCCGAGCTTCTTGAGAGCGATCAGGTCCGAGCGGGCGACGCGGCTGTGGGCGATGTCGCCCACGATCCCCACGCGCAGGCCGTCGAAGTCATTCTTGTGCCGGCGGATCGTGAGCATATCGAGCAGGGCCTGCGTGGGATGTTCGTGGGTGCCGTCGCCGGCGTTGAGGACCGACGCCGAAACCCATCCGGCGATCTGGTGCGGCGCGCCAGCCGAGGAATGCCGGACGACCATGAAATCCACGCCCATCGCGTCGACGGTCAGCACCGTGTCGCGCAGGCTTTCGCCCTTTGCCACGCTGCTGGCGCTCATTTGCATCGCGGTGACGCTTGCGCCCAGTCGCTGGGCGGCCAGCTCGAACGAAACGCGCGTGCGGGTGCTGTTCTCGAAGAACATCAGCGCAACGCGCTTGCCGCGCAGCTTGTCCGACGTGGTGGACTCGTCGAGCGCGGTTGCCGTGTAGTGTTGGGCCTTGTCGAGGATTTCGGTGATTTCTTCGGCCGAGAGTTCGGCGATGCCTAGCAGGTGCTTCCTGTCCCACATTCTGTGACGCTCCGTTTTGCCCTGACTCCCGCCGATTCTAACAGATTCGGTTGGTGGAATCAAGCATTAGCGGCGGGCCGGCATGAGCGCGCCCGGGCGGGGGCGCTGCTGTCCATCACCGTCTTATTCCGGGTTTTCAGAAACGCCGCACTCTACGCTTCGCTGATGGTATGGTTGTGAATTCAGGCTTCCGCATAGCCCGGCTGGGCCTTCAGCACCTCGACCATCGCGGCGAGGTTCTCCGGCGGCACGTCGCGCGGCACGCCGTGTGACGGCGAGAAGACGTATCCGCCTTCTTGCCCGGCGTCGATCAGCCGCTGGGCCATGTCGCGAACTTCCGCCGCCGTGCCGAACGGCAGGACTTTCTGGATGCTCATGCCTCCGTGGAACGCCAGCCGCCCGCGGTACTTCTTCATCATCTCGAACACGTCCATCACTTCCGGCTGGAACGGATTGAACATTTGCAGTCCGATCTCGACGAGTTCGTCGAACAGCTCGGCAACGCTGCCGCAGGAATGCATGGTAGCGAACTTTCCCGCTTCGCGCACGGGTGCGAACATGCGCGCAAGCCGGGGCTTGATGAACCGTCGCCAGTGGTCGATGCCCATGATCAGACCCCGCTGCATGCCGTAGTCGTCGCCGAAATAGACTGCATCCACCCCTGCGGCAAGTGCGTGGCGTATCTGGCCCAGGTTGCTCTCGACGATGGCGTCGAGCAGGTCGTCGACGAACTCGGGACGATCCACCATGTCCATAAGCAGGTCCGGCATGCCGCGCATTGTCCACGCCCGCTCAAACAGCGAGAAGTCCACGCAGTAGGTACTGAACAGATCGGGGCTCGCGGCGATACCAGCCGGGATGTGGGCATACCATTCGTCGTCGACGGTGTCCGGCCAGACGCAACTGTCGAGGTCGGCGGGTTGCTTGATCGGCCAGTCGCAGGGCGTGCCGATGTCCTTATCGATGGTGCGATCCCACACAACGCCGTAGACGTCTTTGACCTTGCCATTGCCGAGATCTTCCCAAACGTGTCCGCTTGATGTGAAACTGATGAAGTGATTATCGTAGAATTCGCCCAGGTCATCAATTCCGAGGTGCTCTTTCACCTTTTCGGCGCAGTCGATCGTCATCCCCCACGACCAGGGTACGTATGCCGGCGGGCGGAACTCCAGCGCATCAATGACGACATCGCGTTTGGTCATTGCAAGTCTCCTCGTGTGTCAAGGCAGGAATTTTTTCGTGTTGGCAAGTTTCTCGGGAAGGTATGTTTCGAGAACGAAGTTGAGGCCGTGCGCGGCGAAGGCCTGCTGCTCGACACGTTTGCCCATCTTGATCATCTGGTTGAGGGCGTCTTGCCATTGTTTGTAGTGCAGTATGAAGGGGTCGTTCTTGAGGGCGTCTTTTGCGCGTTTTATGTCGACCTCCTTGAGTGGATGCGTGGGCAGGTCGTAGTCCAGGATGTCTCGCGGCGTGACGCCCAGGAATGTGGCGTTCGGCACGCAGAAGTACTGGTTGACGTGCGCGGCGTTGCCCGAGCCTACTTTCAGCGTGCGGTAGATGTTGCAGATTCCGTAGGGGTCGCCGTCGACAAACGCGTAGACGGGCATCTTCTTCGCCTCTGAGAGCCTCCTGATGAATCGCCGCGTGGCACGCGTGGGCACGCCGCCCATCGACACGAGGATGCAGTCGGCGGTTTTCCAGAAGGTGTGCTTGAGCAGCCTCTGAAACATACCGGCTGTTTCGATGACGAGTATGAACTTGGCGTCTGTCTTGAACCTGAGATCTTCCACGCGGCTGGGAATCGAGTACGCGCCCGACCCGAACTTTGTGCAGTCGATGTGAAGCTCGTCGCCGGTCTCCTGGTCGTGGTCGATGATCGTGAGCCTGCCGGCTACCTCGCCGCCCTTTTCTTCGGGGATGAAGCCGAGCTGCTCGCGGTTGACGTAAAACATCGCCTCGATGTCGTCCATCACCGTGTCCGATTCCGGCTGCTCGTCGAAACGCGCCTCTTCCCAGTTCTTGGAGATGTAGTACACTTCTCGCTTGGTGGCAAAGTCGTCGCTTTCCACCAGGCGCTTGCTCTCTGCCATCATCCGGAGTGCCTGGGCAAAAGACTTCACGGTGTTGTAGGTGAGCGTGCGCGTTTTCCTGCCGCGGCCGATTTCGAAGAACCCCGACTTCGGGTTGTAGCGAACGTTGTTGAGTGTGCGGATCGGAAAGGTCAGCGAAGGCTTCTCGGAGGCCAGTATCTTGGAATAGACCTCCTTCGCCGTGTCCTTGATTTTCCGGGGCACGTCAATGTCGGCGATGCTCGTATTCTTTGCCATAGTTTGCTTCTTGGTTGGAGGTAGGAAGGGTCCTAACTCATAACTTTCCGCTCACAGTCGCTTCATCCTTTCCTGCTTCGCTCCAACACGTCCGTCAGTGTGTCGACGACCTTCTTCTCCTGTCCGTCGTTGAGCGAGAGGATGTCTTTGAGTGCGATGCCGATATGCGGGATGTACTTCTCGATGTAGGCGCGTTTTCGGCCCTCTTCGGCGACGCGCTTCTTGCGTCGCACGTGCATGCCCAGCTTACGGCCGCATTCCTGCAGGGCGAGGCGGATCTGCTTGACGATCTCCGGATAGTGTGCAATTGCCTCCTTGCTTTCCGAAGTAAACGGCACCCAAACCGATGCCACGTGCACCATGATCAGCATCGGACCGATCGGCAGCGAGCCGTTTGGCTGGTTGAGGCCGTAGCCGCGCCAACCGATGCTGCCGACGGATTTCGTTATCGCGCAGGAACTCTGCTGGTGCAACAGTGGCACGCGATTGGCCAGCCGCACAAGCCTCGCCTGTTTGTCGGCGTCGTGCCCTTTCACGCCATACGCGATGCCCGCCTCCACGAGAAACGGATTGCCGCGATACACCGCCGGCGGCCGCGTTACCGACGTGTAG
>JABMSA010000397.1 GCA_013202185.1 Planctomycetota bacterium | reverse complement strand
TTACGAGGCACAGGTGCGGCCACGCAGCGGCCTCGCACTCAAGCACGGCATAACCATCGTCAACTCGCCCGGCACCATCGACAGCGACTATCGCGGAGAAGTGGGCGTTATTCTCGGTAACATCGGCGGCAAGCCCTTTGTGATAACACGCGGGATGCGAATCGCACAGATGGTGATACAGTCAGTAGTGAGAGCAGAACTTGCCGCGACAAGCGACCTCGACGAAACCGAACGCGGCGCCGGCGGCTTCGGAAGCTCCGGCGTCTGAAGATCATCCGCGGGGGGAAAGCCCCATGCGGCCGCGCGCCGGCCACACCACACGCTAAAGGCCGCCGCCGCTTTGTGACGATAACAATACAAGAGCCGCCGAGCGCTCGCCGTAAGGCGAATTGCGCAACGGCTCGCCCACTGAGTGCGGCCTATGTCAGTTTTTCAGGCGATTGTGCTCGGAGCGGTCCAGGGCCTCACCGAGTTCCTGCCGATCAGCAGTTCCGGCCACCTGGCCATCGGCAACTATCTGTTCGGCAAAACGCTCCTCGGGAGCAACGTGCCGCTGGCCTTTGATGTGCTCGTGCACTTTGCGTCGGTCGTGGCGATTGTGGCAGTGCTCCGGCGCGACGTCTGGTCGCTATTGACAACAAGGCGCCGGCTGATTCTGCCGTTGTGCGTCGGCACCGTTCCCGCGGGATTTCTCGGGTACTTCCTTCACGAGTACTTCGAAACGGCAAGAAGCAGCATGGTCCTTGTCGGAGCATCGCTGATGTTCACCGGCTTCGTGCTGGCGCTGTGCGAGCGGATCGGCCGGCGCACCAGAAAGCTTGATACGCTGCGCCTGGTCGACGCACTCGCGATCGGCTCGGCGCAGGCGCTTGCCCTGGTGCCGGGCATTTCGCGGTCGGGAATGACAATCGGAGGCGGGCTGCTTCGCGGAATGACGCGAGAAGCCTGCGTACGGTTTTCGTTCTTGCTGGCGATACCCGTGATCGTGGGAGCGTCGGCGCTCGAGGCGCGCGGTATGATCGAAATGGCGCACCACGGAAGCACGCCGGCGCTGATAGCGGGCGCGGCCGCGAGCTTGGCGGCGTCGGTCGGTGCGATCAAGCTGCTGCTCGGGCTGATCCGCCGCAGGTCGCTGGCTCTGTTTGCCTATTACTGTGTGCCCGTTGGCATGACGGCTTTTGTCTTGAGCGCCCCGCAGGTGTTTGCCGGCTGGCTGGAGGCGCTTGGCCTGGGCCGCACACCGGCCCTCGCCGGCGGTTATGTGGTCGCAATAGTTGTCGTTGCGGCGGCAGCCTATATTGTGTTCGTCAGGCTCAGGACGAACAAGCCCCGGGCGCAAGCCGCAAAAACAATTGACACGTCCAATCTCTGAGTTGATCGAGGACATTTCGTTATGGACAAACCGGCGATCCTGCGACGGGCCCTGGCTTGCCTCATAGTCGCTGCAACGCTGTTTTGCCTTATCAGCCTGCTCACGCACACCACGGCCGACGACCCGCGGCGCAGTTACCCCCCGGCCGATCCCGTAAACAACTGGGGCGGCGTGGCCGGCGCGTATCTCGCCGCCAGGCTGATCGACTGGCTCGGGCTTGCATCGTACCTGCTGGTGGCGCTCGGCGCCGCCTGGGGGATCGTGTTTCTGATCCGGAAAAAGCTGAGCGATCTGTGGCTGAAGCTGATCGGCGCGATGCTGCTGCTCAACGCCGCCTCGACGGCACTGCAGATGACTCGAACGAGTCCGCCCGACTATGGGTGGGGAGGCAAGCTCGGCATATTTCACTCCCACAAGCTCACCAGCTATTGCGGCACGCCCGGCGCGATACTGATCATTTGCCTGGCGGCGGTGTTTGGATTGATCTTCCTGGGATTGGACCACTACGTCGTGGCGGCGGCGGCGGCCCTCTGGCGCAAAGTGCGCACCGCAGCGGCCAAACGGCGCGGGCGCAGCGCCTCGAAGAAGATCGAACATGCCATAACCGTAGTGGAGAAAACCACCGAAGAACCCGCCGTGAGCGTGGGCACAGCAGCGCACAAGAAAAACGAGGAAATCCCCGACAAACAGCCCGCTGAAACTGCGGAGCTCGACGGCGGCGA
Source organism: Planctomycetota bacterium (assembly GCA_013202185.1). Taxonomy (GTDB): domain Bacteria; phylum Planctomycetota; class PUPC01; order JABMSA01; family JABMSA01; genus JABMSA01. The sequence goes on along the minus strand of JABMSA010000397.1, from coordinate 73 downwards.
GCCCGACGCCCAGAACGAAGCCCGCACAATCATCGAGCAGCGGCTCAGCGAATCCATCAAGAAGGCAACTCAG
>JABMSA010000396.1 GCA_013202185.1 Planctomycetota bacterium | reverse complement strand
TCTTCACGATGACCTCGACTGCCAGGTGGCCGTGATCATGCCCTACTACAGGATGGTCCGCGAAAAGGGCTTCGACGTTGCCGCCACCGGCGATGTGTTTGACGTGCCCGTGGGCCACATAACCAAGCAAGCCACGCTGCTGAAATCGCACCTGCCCGATTCCGAAACGCCTATCTATTTCATTCAGCAGGATTCCTATTTCGACCGCGAGGGCCTCTACACCAATGACGGCGCCGATTTCAAGGACAACTGCGAGCGTTTTGTTTTCTTCTCGCGGGCCGTACTCGAGGCGGCCCGGCGGATTTTCGACACGGTCGACATAGTCCACTGCAACGACTGGCAAACCGCCCTCATCCCCGCTTACATGAGAACGCTCTACGCCGACGACCCCGCCCTGAAGGGGGCTGCGTCGGTGCTTTCCATTCACAACCTCGCCTACCAGGGGATGTTCTGGCATTGGGATATGAGGCTTACCGGGCTGGATTGGTCGCTGTTCAACTGGCAGCAAATGGAATACTTCGGCAAGCTCAACGTGCTGAAAAGCGGGATCGTTTTCGCCGACAGCATCTCGACCGTCAGCAAGCGCTACGCCCAGGAAATCCAGACCCCCGAGTACGGCGTGGGCCTCGAAAGAGTAATCCAAACACGCACCGACGACCTCTACGGCATCATCAACGGCATCGACTACGCCGTTTGGAATCCTGAGATCGACGACCATATACCCGCAAAATTCACGGCCGACGACCTCGAAGGCAAGGCCGTGTGCAAGCGCGAGCTCCAAAAGCAAAACAACCTCCCGCAGCGCCCCGGCGTGCCGCTGATCGGGGCCATCAGCCGGCTCGACAAGCAAAAGGGCTTCGACCTCCTGGCAGACATCGTCGACGATCTGATGCAAGACGACATTCAGTTTGTCTTGCTGGGCACGGGCGCCCCCAAGTATCACAAGATATTCGAGCACGTAGCCGCCGCCTACCCGGAAAAAGCCGGCATCAACCTCACCTTCAACAACGCCTTGGCACACCAGATCGAGGCCGGGGCCGACATGTTCCTGATGCCTTCACGCTATGAGCCCTGCGGCCTCAACCAGATGTACAGCCTCAAGTACGGCACCGTGCTCGTAGTTCGCGCCACGGGCGGCCTTGCCGACACGATCACCGATTTCAACAAAGAAACAAAACAAGACGAAACAGCCAACGGCTTCGCCTTCGATGAATACACGCCCCGCGCACTGCTCGATACAATCAGGCGCGCGGTGAAAACGTTTGGCACGGCCGACTGGCACACGCTCATGAAACGCGGCATGCGGCAAGACTGGTCGTGGACGCGCAGCGCCGGGGAGTACGTTGAAATGTACCGACAAACACTGGCCAGAGCGGAAAAACAGCAGCCGGCCGAGGTCCACAACGCCCGGTAAAACAGATCCCGCCGCCCAGATGTGAAAGCACCCGGCGGCGGCGACCATCGACCATAGCGCGGGCGCCCGCACGGCTCGAGCATTTTTCTGTTGACAATCGGCCGCTATGCGCGGTACCATTAGGTATGAGCCGCTGCACCGCACACACCACTTGCAGCGAAGCCTACCCGGGAGGAGCCGGAGCATGAGCAAAGTAAATTTTCTTGTTGCTCTGCACAACCATCAGCCCGTAGGAAACTTCGACGCCGTCTTCGAACAGACTTGCGAAGAAGCCTACAAGCCTTTCCTGGACGAATTGCAGCGCCATCCCGCCATAAGGATAACGCTGCACTACTCCGGATCGCTGCTCGAGTGGATGGAGCACAGCCGCCCCGACATCATCGAGCAGCTTCGCGGGCTCGTGCAGGCCGGGCAGGTCGAAATCATGGGCGGCGGATACTACGAGCCCATTCTCACAATGCTCCCCGAAAGCGACAAGATCGGCCAGATCAAGAGCTACGCCGAGCACCTCCGGGAATTATTCCGCACAACCGTTCGCGGCTACTGGCTCACCGAGCGCGTGTGGGAGCAGGGCCTCACCAGGCCGCTCGCCGATGCCGGCGTTGAATACACTATCGTCGACGACACACACTTCAAGTACGCCGGCCTCAAGGAAGACCAGCTCAACGGCTACTACATAACCGAAGACGAAGGCCGCGTGGTGCGACTATTCGCCGGCAGCGAGAGGCTGCGCTACGTTGTGCCCTTTGATGACCCATGGAAGACAACCCAATACCTCGGCGGCATCAACACAACCGAAAACCCCATCGCGGTATACGCCGACGACGGAGAAAAATTCGGCGTGTGGCCCGAAACACACAAGCACGTTTACACCAACGGGTGGCTCAGGCGTTTCTTCGAAGAACTCGAGCGCAACCTGCACTGGATAAACTTCATTACATTCAGCGAAGCCATAGATCGTTTCGAGCCCAAAGCAAAGGTCTACCTGCCCGATGCCTCATACAGAGAGATGACCGAATGGTCGCTGCCGGCGCCGGTCCTCGCCGAATGCGAGCAAACCGCCCAAGAGCTGAAAAGCAGCGGCCTATACGAGCGCGCAAAACCCTACATGCGCGGCGGATTCTGGAGAAACTTCAAGGTCAAATACCCCGAATCCAACATCATGTACTCCAAGATGATGCGCGTGAGCAAGAAGGTCGGCGAGATCGAGCAGAAGGATCCCGAGGCGTTTGACCGCGCCCGGACCGAGCTATACCGCGGGCAGTGCAACTGCTCCTACTGGCACGGAGTGTTTGGCGGGCTCTACCTGCCGCATCTCCGCCACGCCGTTTACGAGCATCTCATCCAGGCCGAGACCATAGCAGATCAAGCCGGCGGCCGGCAGTTTGAGGCCACGGAATACGACTTCGACACCGACGGCCGGCCCGAGGCCTACCTCTGCAACGACAAGCTCACAGCCGTGATCAAGCCCGATCGCGGAGGGCACCTCGTCGAGTTTGACGTCCGCCGGAAAAACACCAACCTCCTCGGCGGCCTATCGCGAAGGTTCGAGGCATACCACCAGAACATCACCAACCCGCCGCCCCAAACCGAAACCGAAGGCGACGAAGTCAAGAGCATTCATCATATAGTCGCCCTCAAGGAAAAAGGGCTCGAAAAGCTGCTCCAGTACGACTGGTACCTCCGCGAGGGATTCGTCGACCACTTCCTCCTCAACGATGCCGACCTCGAACAACTGATGAACTGCGAGTTTACCGAGCGAGGCGATTTTGTCGTCGGCACGTACGAGCATGTACTCTCACAAAACGGCTACGGAGCGCACCTCGAGCTGCGGCGCAACGGAACCGTATGGACAGACAGCGTAGCGCACCCCGTGACCGTGAAAAAAACATACGAGCTTGCCAGAGATCAAGCCGATCTCAAGTGCTCTTACGAGATAACATCCGACGCCCCCCTCGACGTCATCTTCGCCGTCGAGAGCAGCCTTGCATTTCCGGGAACGGACCCGAAGCTCTGGAACTATCGTTTCAAGAACGGAGACAACGCCGGCAACCTCGAGGGCCGGTACTCCTTTGATCAGCGCGACGAAATCGGTGTCGCCGACAGATTGAAAGGCACCGACATCGCCCTGCGATACAGCCGGCCCGCAGACCTGTGGCTGTTTCCGATCCGAACGGTATCGCAGTCGGAATGCGGCTTTGAAGGCGTTTTTCAAAGCAGCGTGATCGTGGCACGGTGGCCGCTTCACCTTGAACCCCGCCGGCCCTGGCAGGTATGCGCTACAAAGGCCATTGCAGACATATAGTCCCCGCCTTGAGAGTGAAACTGTGCGCAAAACAGTCATGATACTCGGCACACGACGCGAGCGGCCGACGACCGCACAACGGGACCATAGGACTATGGTGCCGCGGCGCCTCGTGCTCTCTGCTTGCCCGCCATAGCCTCGGCGACGGCGGGTGTTCTCCGTGGTTTGTCTTGTCCGGTTCGGCCGGATTAAGGGGAAAATGGCGGCAATATTGATCAACTCGGCAAGTGGCACCGGCGGCGAAAGCAGCCGATTCCTCAGGTCAAAGCAAAACGAAATCATCGGGCTGTGGCTCGAGCGGGCCGCCGCCATTCCGCCGCACCGGGCGATTGGGCCGCCCCAAATGGTAGACGAAATCGCCAACCTTCTGCCGGCGTACATTTCGGCGGTCCTCGAGCGCATCGAGCTTGGCAGTTACGGCGGCGATCCCAGCACCCTCAGGCCCATGTCTGAGCGCGCCGCCGCCGCCGCCGTACCCATCGGCAGCCT
>JABMSA010000395.1 GCA_013202185.1 Planctomycetota bacterium | reverse complement strand
TCGTCGACCAGAGCGGTCGGTACATGCTGCATTTATTTTGCCCGTCGCGGACTCCGCTTCTGAGCGTGACGCGCGAGTTCCCATGCCGACAACACTCAATCGTCTTCAACATACTTTCTGCTCATCAAAAACGTAACTCGTTTGGCGACGTCTTTAGGCAGCGATTTTTTCAGCATTTTCCTTGCCGCCGACATGTTCGTCCGACGCGTAACATGCACAATAACAATATGTTCGTTCTGCATGCCTTCGAGCAGTTCGGGAAGGTCCCGAACGTGTACGTGCCTTCCGTCTTTCGCCCGGGAGGCATGCTCATCATCAAAAAAAGTACACTCGACCAGCAGCACGTTGGCCTCTGCCACGTGGGGCAGGGACGAGTAGTCGGCCTTTCCGGTATCGCCGAGGTAGGCGATATGGGGAATCTCGATGCGGTTTGTGATCTCGACGCCCTTTTCCTTCAGTTCAACGATCTGCGGCCCGGTGAGGTCCAGGAACTCAGGTTTCAGCTTCCGGCGTACTTCAATAATCGAATATCCCAGCGAGCCGGGAATGTGGCGTGTGGCGAATGCCCGAACGATCAGGTCGCGCCTGATCTCGTAATCGTCCCCATCGCGCATGCCGACGAACCTGCACGGCGGGACATGCCCCTCGACGCGCCCCCAGGCCTGCATCAGGTCTTCCAGCGGCTTGACCAGATTGGCCGGCACGATCGCCATACCGTTCGACATTCCCTGGAAATCGCGCTGCGCGAAATAGTACGTGATACCGGCCACGTGGTCGGCGTGCCCGTGGGTCAGCAGAACGTGGTTGACGGTGAGGGCCTCGCGCGGGCACTTCCCGATATCGAAAACGCAGTCGAATTCCGGGACAACTATGACGGTTTCCTCACCGGCCACACTATAACCGGCAATGCAAAAGCCATCGTATTCAACCTGCGAAAGTCTGTAGGGGCGAATCTTCATTGGCTGCCCAATTCGTGAGGATACCTCGAACAACACATGATATTGAAGCCCCAGCCCCCGGTCAAGGTTTGTTAGCAGCTGACTGCGGTTGGTTCATCGCGTCGAGCCTCAGGCGGGCATATTCCGCCGGTTTGGATTCGGCAAACCGTTGGATCACCATCACGTACGTCTGCCTCGCCAGGTCGTCGCGCGAGAGCTTTTCGCGGCAGAAACCCAGCCAGAACATCGCTTCGGCCGAGTGTACGATGTCTCCGGCGGCCTCGAACTGACCGAGAACCTGATCGAGCTTTGCAGCCGCGGCGTCATATTCGAGCTTGTCTATCAGCGTCAGGGCCTCGCGGTAGATGATCATCACTCCGACAACGGTGCGCGGCACGGCGTTGGTATCGAACGGCCGGTACTCACCAGAGGACATCCCGCATCCGCAGATGAACGCGGCGGCGGAAATGGTCAGCAGAAATATTCGGAGCCTAGATAACACGCTGGACCCCCGTGAGTATCAGTTTGGTCTCGAACAGCCAGTCCTGTGTGCGAGCGTCGGCGGCCAGCGGTCCAAGGGCCACATCGAGCGAAGCTATCAGGTCGCTCTTGCCAAGGCCGGTAATGTAGGCACTGACGGCGGTGGGATCGGAAAGGTCCAGGAGCCCCAGGCGTGTGAGGACCACTTCTGCCCGCCCCAGAAGCTTCTTGTCCGCATTTGTCCGCGCCTTTCGCTGCAGGGCGACGCACCGCCTCAGCAGGCCTCTGCGTTTCATGGCCTCCTGCAGCGCCGCCAGCCCCGTCTTGCCGGGCGCCGAAGCGGCGAGATAGACCCGGCGTATCTGGTCGAGCGCGGCATGGTGGCGAGCCTTGAGTACTGCAAGAGCTTCTTTGGCTTTGTCTCTTTCGACGTGGGCGCTTCGGAATGTATCCTGCTGGCGTTTGAGTTCTTTAACCGCCACCGCCAGGCGAACCTTGAGCCCCTTCAGTTCTTCGGTGTCCCCGGGGGGTTTGGCCCGGGTGGCAAGGGCGTCGGCGAGTTCCTTCTTGGCCTTCTGCAATTCGCCCCTGGCATCGATCGCCGATTGCTCGGTTTTGCTGATCAGCGACGTCAGCTTGGTCTCCATGAGAGTCCATTTCGCCCGATCCCGGGCAATCTGATCTCCCTGCCGGGTGAGCTGCCCGCGAAGCCCTTTGATCTGCACATCGTCAGCCTGCTTCTGGACAAGGACCTCAGACAGGGCGTCACGGGCCTCTGCCGCCTGCCTCCGGGCCTCGGTCGCCTGCTTGCGGGCCTCGGCAAGTTCGTCGGACAGATCAGCAGGCTGTGTCCGGGGCGCCACATACACGAAACCAGCCGGATCCCGCGAACTTTGTGCCATGGGGGCCTCAGCACCATGAAATTCTATCCGCCCACTCTTGAACAGCACGCCGGCAGCTAGCAGGAGTCCGGCGGCGATACCCACCGGCGCCCATCGCAGAAAGATTCTCGCCCGCGAGCGCCTGGGCTTCGGCGCGGGAGGCGCCGCCAATCCGTCGGCCGCCTGGCTCGCCGCTTCGGAGCCCCCCCACTGCCGCAGCAGGCCTTCGACGCGACCGCGTGTTGTATCGTTCTGATCGTTCAT
>JABMSA010000394.1 GCA_013202185.1 Planctomycetota bacterium | reverse complement strand
TGAGCAACGCAAATGACAAGCGGCGTCGTAAGTGGTTGATATTCCCTAAGTTACATCTTCACCCGGTGCCTGGCACCAGCTAGAGATGCAAGTTGCCGGCGCACAAGGAGTTACGAAGGCGCTTGTCATTTGCGTTGGCAAGTACGCTCCCAAATGGCCGTTTGAAGGCGGTTTGGGCATAGGCGTGACGGAACGCCCTCTTTATGAGTCATCGAAGGCGTAGGGTGATCGCATGGATGACAAAAGGTCAAGCGTCGGGGCTGACGCCGGTCATGCCTGTTGGCGTGGCTTCCTGAATTATGTCGTGAACTTTGTCGTAAACTATCTGCTTTGTTTGCCACGGCTGGCGATGCAGTTCACGACAAAGTTCACGAGGTGGTTTGGCACCGGCATGCGCCAGCGCGTCTCACGATTCGTCCCCGGCAAGCGAATTCCGATTCCACCTGCAATCATGCCTTGACACCCCGCTCCCCGTTTCGTATAATCGTTGTTATGGGCAACGCTCTGCGTCTCTGCTTGATTGCCCGTCCGAAACGGTGAGCCGGCAAGAAACACCACCGCCCCGGAGGCCGACGATGAGCATCATCACGAAAAAGCTCGGATTCCTTACCACCGGCGCAAAGGCCTGGATCGAAGGCAGTTGCCTCATGGCTCGCACATCGTGGCTTATCCGGGCCGTAAGCCTGTTTTCACACTCCAAGGAAGTATGCGTCGATCGCGACCGGCGGCTCGTGGCCATCCGCGCCAAGTATCTCTGGATAATCCAAAGGTACAGGGAAATCCCGTTCGACAACATCCGCCGACTCGACTATTCCTACTCGAGCCTGCCGACCAGCTTCAACTTGTTCGCCGGCCCCCTCGACCAACTCGAGCGATTCACCATCTCCTTGTGCCTCATCAATCCTCGTCGGACAATCAAGCTTTTCTCATTCTCCGGCGAGGGGGCGGTCGCCACCGGATTGACCGGCGTGCTGCTGCACGGCGACGATATCGTCGACTTCTCGGGCGACCAGGAGGACCGCTCCCTCAGCTACGTCGACCTCCTCATGAAATTCACCGGCAAAACGCTCACCTGACATTCGGCAATCATCCCCCTGGTCGTCGAGTTTTCATGATGAGGCGCCCGATTTGGGCTAAAGTTCCCGCCGGAGCGTCCGTTACTCGCAAGAAGCGTCAGCGTTGCTTGTTGTACTAGCGGGCCCGGTTACAAGTTCTTACTTGACTTGGGGCGGCCCGGCACGTATAATGAGGTCGTCAAGTGGCGGCTTGCTGCTCGGAACCTGCACATGTGGTGATTTCGAAGATGCAACGAATTCGCACAACAAGCGTACTGATAATTCTCCTGGCGTACATCCTTGCCCAGGCCGGCGGCGGCGCGGGTGTTGTTTTGTGCCTCGGTGCCGATGGCCATGTTGCGCTGAAGACGGCAGATGGAGTTTGCGGCGAGCTTTTCGACGCTTCTTCCGAGCGCGAGGCCGAGCCCTCGAATTCCGAGGCGTTGACACCGAACACCGAGAACTGCGGCCCTTGCACTGATCTGCCCGTTTCACCACCCACTTCGCACCATCAGCCTGCTCCCAGGAAAAGCGCTTCTGCGCAGGCAAAGTTCCTATGCCTTTCGACGAGCGCGAGCAATGGTGCCGTGTTCGCAGGAATCAGTACCTGTGATGTTTTCCAGGCACCGTGCGTTGCGGTAAGCCCAACGCTTCTCTCCCTCCGCAGCGCGGTCATTCTCTCCTGAAATCCTCAAGAATCCCTGTCATAAACCACGGCTAACCGCGAGGCGGCTTTGTACCTGCGTCGCTGTGAGTGCCAACTGAAATTCGTCTGAAACGGTTCTTTGGAGGATATCTGCATTGCAAGAATACGCGTGGCGCTTTGGCCTTGTGTTGCTGCTGGGGCTAGCGGGTTGTGCCTCGGGCCCCGCCGGCCCGGCATGGCGAGAGCTGCGTCCGTTGGGCAGTGATATTCAGGCGTACCGGCCGCCCCCGGCGGCATCGGGCGCGGTTTCCGGGCCTCTCAAGATCGAAGAGCCGACCGGGGCCGTCACGTTGCGCAAAGCCCTGTCGCTGGCGCTTATGAGCAACCCGGAACTGGCGGCTTTCGGCTGGGAAGTGCGCGCGGCCGAGGCAAGAGAGGTGCAGGCGGGGCTTCTTCCGAACCCCGAAGTTGAGGTGGAAGTGGAAGAGCTTGCCGGCGAAGGCGAACGAAGCGGCTTCGACGCGGCGGAGATGTCGCTCGTGCTCGGCCAGTTGATTGAACTTGGCGGCAAGCGCGCCGGAAGAAAAAAGCTTGCCGCACTCAGTACAGCCATTGGCGCATGGGATTACGAAAGCAAGCGCCTCGATGTCTTCACCGACACGGTACGGGCCTTCGTGAAAGTGCTTGCGGCCCAGAGGCGGCTGGCACTGTCGCAGGATTCTCTCGGCCTGGCCGAGCAGGTGCGTCAGGCGGTTTCGGAGCGTGTGAAGGCCGGAAAGGTTTCTCCGCTGGAAGAAACAAAGGCAGGAGTAGAGCTTTCGATCGGCCGGATCAAACTCGAGCAGGCCAAACGCGAACTCGACGCGGCCCGTGAATCTCTGGCCGCCATGTGGGGCAGCGCCGCTGCAACGTTCGCTCGCGCCGAGGGCTCGTTCGAGACTATTGATGAAGTGCCTCCGCCGGCGCAATTGATGCAGCATCTCGAGCGAAGCCCGGAGATTGCGCGGTGGGAAACCGAACTTGAGCAAAGACGAGCGGCCCTTGATCTCGAGAAGGCGCGGAGGATCCCCGACCTCACCGTCAGCGGCGGGGTGCAGCGGCTCAATGAGACGAATGACCGCGCTTTCGTTCTGGGCCTTTCGGTACCACTTTCGCTTTTCAACCGCAACCAGGGGGGGATATCCGAAGCGCGGCACAACCTCCTCAAGGCCGTTGAGCACCGCCGGGCAGCAGATGTGCAAGTACGAACTGCCTTGGCCCGGGCCCATGGGGTTTTGTCGTCTTCCCACCTGGAAGCCTCCATACTGAAAAACGATGTACTGCCCGCTGCCCTGCAAGCCTTTGCCGCCTCCCGCGAAGGATACCGGCAAGGCAAGTTTGGTTATCTGCAAGTGCTCGATGCCCAGCGGACCTTGCTCGACGCACGCGCTCAATACATTGATGCACTCGCACGCTATCACATTGCGCTGGCCGGGGCCGAACGCCTGATCGGCCGGCCGCTTGATGTTGTATCACAGCCAACAGAACAAAGCCCAGAGGAGGCAAAAGATGAAGAGTAAAAGGAACACCCTGATTTGTGCCGGTTTGGCGATCCTTTTTCCGGCGGCAGTAGCCGTTTGGCAGCTTGCCCTGTTTGGCGAGGCGTTGCCGACGGCCCGGGCCGCAGATAAAGCGCAAGGCGAAGACGCAGGTCACGATGATCACGCCGCCGACGCCGTACACGCCGATCACGATGACGATGATGAGCACGCTGGCCATGCTGATGAGGATGAACACGCCGATCACGACGATGAGGCCCAATTCGAAATCAAGCTGGCCACTGCCGGCCCCGGAAAGCTTGCAACAGAAGTGAACCTGCCCGGCGAGGTCGTTCTCAATGCAGATCGGCTCGCCCACATTGTGCCGCAGGCACCCGGCATTGTTCGAGAAGTGAAAAAGAAACTGGGCGACACCGTCCGCGCGGGCGATATCATGGCCATACTCGAAAGCCCCGAGCTGGGCGAGGTCAAGGTGCAGTACCTTTCGCGCCTGGCCGAGCTTACCTGCTGCAGCGTGAGCCTCACCCGGATGCAGGCCGTTCGCGACAACACCCTCAAGCTGATGCAGATGCTGAAAACGGACCCCTCGCTCGAGCAGCTCATGCGTACGAACGGCAGCGAGATGGGTGAGAACCGAAGCCTGCTCGTGTCTGGCTATGCCGAGCTGGTTTTTGCAAAGGCGACCTATCTTCGAGAGAAGGGCCTATACGGAAAGAAGATATCGAGCGCGGGCGACTTCCCCGCCGCTGAAAATGAGTACAAGAAAGCCGACGCACACTACAACGCAACGCGCGACAGCATTGCATTTGCAGTAGAACGCGACCTCCGCGAAACCAGGCAGGAGCGGCGTGTGGCCGAGTTTGACCTCAAGGCCGCCGAGCGTCGCTTGCACATCCTCGGGCTGACCGCCGCAGACATCAAGGCGCTCGAGCTTCTTGCACAAAGCCAGGCGCCTCTCGCCGAAGCCCCCGAAGAATGCACGGACCCCGATTGCGCCGACTGCCGGCGAGTCGAGACCCCGGGGCAAAGCGAGGGGGCCGAGCCCGAGAAGCTGGCATGGTATGCCCTCCGGGCGCCCTTCGACGGCACGGTCATCGAGAAGCACATCACACTCGGCGAGAGGCTCGACGAGGACGCCGACGTCTTCACTGTCGCCGACCTGGGCAGCGTGTGGGTGGACCTCAGCGTGTATCAGAAACACCTCCCCTACGTGAAGGCGGGGCAGAAGGTGAGCATTTCGGCGGGGGACGGCGTTCCCGAGGCCGAAGGCACAGTGGCCTACGTTGCACCGATTGTAGATCGTCAAACGCGCACGGCCCTCGCGCGCGTGGTGCTGCCCAACCCCGACGGGCACATGCGGCCCGGGCTGTTCGTTACAGCGCGCGTGACGGTCGGCGAGGACGGGGCGCAAGTGCTGATCCCGAAGGACGCAATTCAAACGATAGACGGTGAATCGGTCGTGTTCGTCCCGGAGAAAGAAGGATTCGCCCCGCGGCCCATCACCACCGGACGAGCCAACAAGACCCACATCGAGGTGCTGGTGGGCCTGGTGCCCGGGCAGCGGTACGTTGTGGAAGGGGCTTTCGAGCTGAAGGCAAAGATCATAACCAGTGGTTTAGACCCGCACGCAGGCCACGGCCACTAACGCATACACCGCACGGCAAGAGGAAGAAGAATGATCAACAGCGTGGTCGAAACATCTCTCAAGGCAAGGGGCCTGGTCGTTATTGCGATCGTCGCGGTGATCGGCTTCGGAGCGTATCAGTACACGAGGATGCCCGTCGATGCCTTCCCCGACATTTCTCCGATCATGGTTCCGGTGTTTGCAGAGGCCCACGGCATGGCGCCCGAGGAGATCGAGCGCCTGATTGCCTTCCCGATCGAAGCGGCAATGAACGGCCTGCCCGACGTGACACAGGTGAAGTCGACGTCCGCCTTCGGCATGGCCGTTGTTTACATCTATTTCAAGGACAACGTCGACATCTACTTCGCGCGGCAACTGGTGGGGGAGCGGCTGGCGGGCGCCATGGCCGAATTGCCCGAGATGCACGATCCGCCGGCGCTCGGCCCGATATCAACCGGGCTCGGGCAGATATTCATCTACTACCTCACCCTCGACGAGACGGTCGACACGGGCGGCAAGGACCCCAACACATACCTGAGGGAGCTCAATGACTGGGTCGTCAAGTTCCAGTTGCAGACGGTGCCGGGCGTCACCGACATCCTCTCGATCGGCGGCCACGTGCTTCAATACCAGATACGGGTCGATCCCTATGCGCTGCGGAAGTACGATATGTCGCTCGACGACATAGTGGAAGCGGTTCGGACAAACAACGAAAACGCCGGCGGGCAGTTCCTGCTGGTCGGCGCCGAAGAGCAACTCGTGCGCGGAATCGGCCTCCTGCAGGACATCGACGACATCCGCGACATTCCCGTAAAGGTACAAGACGGCGTGGCGATAAAGATCTCACACGTTGCCGAGGTAAGCTATGGGAACGAGATCCGGAGGGGCGTAGTAACGCGAAACGGCGAGAAAGAGGTGGTATCGGGGATGGTGCTCAAGCTCTTCGGCGAGAACACGTCCGAGGTGATCGAGCGCCTGCATCGGAAGGTCGAGGAGGTGCAGGAATCCCTTCCGGCCGGCGTCGAGCTTGTGCCGTACTACGAGCAGGCCGACCTTGTGGACCAGGCAACGTGGACGGTGAAGAAGGCGCTCCTTCAGGGCGCGGCGCTCGTGATCCTCACACTGCTGATTTTCCTCGGCAACTTTCGAACTGCGTTCATCGTGGCGCTGTCGCTTCCGCTGTGCGCCCTGATCTCTGTGCTCGGGATGGGCGTGAACGGCGTCTCCGCCAACCTGATGTCCTTGGGCGGCATCGCCATCGGCATCGGCATGCTGGGCGACGGCGCCATCGTGATGGTGGAAAACATCTTCAGGCACCTTGGCAAGCCCGAAAACGAAAAACGAAACAAGCTCGACATCCTGCTTTCGGCGGCAAGTGAAGTGAGCCGGCCGATTGTGTTTTCGATTGTCATCATCATAATCGTCTTCCTTCCGATCTTTTCGCTGCAGGGAGTGGAAGGGAAGATGTTCTCGCCGATGGCGTTTACCATCTCGTGCGCTCTGCTGGGATCAGTGGCAGCGGCATTGATCGTGGCGCCGGTCCTTTCATACTTCCTGCTCAAGCAGCGGCCCCACAAGGAACTGAAGCTGATAACGATGCTCAAGGCCGTGTACCGGCCGATGCTCACGTGGTCGGTTCGCCACAAGAGCATAGTGATCGCCCTTGCCTTGATGGCGTTCGCCGCCAGCGTGGGCGTGCTGCCGTTCGTGGGCACCGAGTTCATACCAACCCTCGAGGAAGGCTCCATCCTCATCGGGGTCGCAATGGCGCCCTCGATCTCACTCGAGAAGGCAACAGAAACCGTGATGACGCTCGAACGCCGCATCGTGAAACACGAAGAGGTGAAAGAGACAGTGTCGCGCATCGGCCGGCCCGAGGCAGGCAGCCACCCGCATCCCGTCAATTATGCCGAAATCCAGATCGAGCTGAAAGATCCGCAGGGCCGGCCCGGCCGCAGGAACAAGCAAGAACTCATCGAGGCATTGACCCGCGAGCTGTCATCGTACCCGGGCGTGCAGTTGAACTTCACCCAGCCCATCCAAAATGCATTCGACGAGTTGCTCTCGGGCATCAAGGCCCAGCTTGCCATCAAGATCTTCGGCGAGCACCTTGGCGTGCTGCGGGCAAAGGCCAACGAAATCCACGCCGCCATCAAGGACGTGCCCGGCCTGGTCGACCTGTCCGTAGAGCAGAGCTTCGGCCAGCCACAAGTACAGATCATCGCCGACCGGCGGGCGTGCTCGCGCTATGGCGTTACCGTTGGCCAGATACTCGAGATAGTCGAACTCGCCATCGGAGGCGAAGTGATCGACAACATCTACCTCAACACAAGGCGCTTCGGCATCCACGTGCGCTACAAAGAAGCCCACCGGGCAGAAGTCGAAGCCATCCGCAACATCCTCGTCCGCACGCAAAACGGCCCCCCCATACCATTATCGCAAGTGGCCGCCGTAAAGCAGCTAACCGGCCCCTTACAGATCAATCGAGAAAAAAACCAACGCCGGTGGATAGTGCAAGGCAACGTGCGAGGCCGCGATCTCGGCAGCGTCTTCGCCGACATCCGCCGGCGCATCAGCCACGACGTCGTCATGCCGCCCGGTTACTTCATCGAGTACGGCGGGCAGTTCGAGAACCAGCAGCGCGCAATGACCCGCCTGGCCATAATCGTTCCCATAGTCACAGCCACCGTGCTCATCATGCTGTGGATGGCCTTCGGGGCCGCTCGCCACGCGTTTGTCATCATAGTAAACGTTCCTCTCGCGCTCATCGGCGGCGTTTTCGGGTTGCTGGTCACAGGCGAGTATCTCTCGGTGCCGGCCTCCGTGGGCTTCATCGCGCTTTTCGGCATTGCGGTGCAAAACGGGGTCGTACTCGTCAGCTACATCAACCAGCTTCGCGCCGAAGGCAAGGACCTCGACGAAGCCCTGATCCAGGGCGGGCTGTTGCGCATGCGACCGGTCCTCATGACCGCCATAACCACCATCCTCGGGCTTCTGCCTCTGCTGCTCGCCGGCGGAATAGGATCCGAAGTGCAGAGGCCCCTGGCCGTTGTGGTCGTCTTCGGCCTCACCACCTCCACCCTGCTCACGCTGTTTGTGATACCGGCCGTTTACGGATGGCTCGACCCAGAGAAGCACACGTCGGTTGCGCACTAGCAAGCGTAACGACCAGCGACCGGAGCGGGCCCTCATTGCCTCCCCCTCCCGCGCACCTACGAAATATTACACACACAAGACACGCCCGGCACGGCCAAGGCACTTGAAAACCCTCCGCCGTGTTTGCTACAATCTGCGTTAATGTCTGGGATAAGTACGTCGGGGAAGCTGGAGAGTAATCATGATAAGACCTGCAATCGTATCCGCTCTTGTAATTCTTGGATGTTCACTCGCGGGCGGCCGGGCCGTGGCGGCCGACGCTCTTGACGCCGCGGTGACGCTGAAAGGTGTTGATCTCGAGGCGACGATGTCCTTTATGGACGGCAAACCCACGCCGGTAACTGCGAGGCTAATTGCCGACTTGATCGATCCGGCGCAAGCCGGAGTCAGTTGGGGAGCGGGCGCTTTTCCGAAGGGCGCGAAGAAGGACGTGTGCTTCCAGTATCGGCTTGCGTTCAAGCAGCCCGTTGCGATTGGAACGATGATCGCCCGAATGGATACGCGATGGACGAGAAGCTTCACGTTTTTCTCGCTGAAACCCGACGCGCCGTTCCCGGGCGACCCGGGCAAGGACGATCACTGGGAGAAGCTTCCGGTTGTTCTCAACCACGGCGGGCACGAGGTGGCTTTTCCGCCGGGCTTCGAAACGCGCGCCCTGCTTTGCACGGAGATGCGTGGATGGTACAGATCGACGATGCACAAGTGGGGCCTCCTCAAGGCAAGGCTTCACAACATCACGCCGTATGCCGTTCCGCAGGCCGAGCAGGCCCCGCTGGGATGGGACCCCAACTCCGTGATCAGGGGCGGCTCGTGGCGCAACGCCGGA
>JABMSA010000393.1 GCA_013202185.1 Planctomycetota bacterium | reverse complement strand
GCGCGGCACAGGTCTCGGAGGCGGCCACGATGAGCGCGAGCAGACGCTCAACGCAATACTCGTAGAGATGGACGGCTTTGATTCCGATGACCGCGTTATCCTCATTGCGGCGACCAACCGGCCCGACGTGCTCGATCCCGCCCTGTTGCGCCCGGGGCGTTTCGACCGTCAGATAGTGGTCGACCTGCCCGACATCAACGGCCGGGAGGCCATACTCAAGGTGCATGCACGCAGAGTGCGAATGGCACCCGACGCCGACCTCCGGCAGATCGCCCGTGGAACCGCCAGCTTCTCGGGCGCCGACCTCGCCAACCTAATCAACGAGGCCGCCATCATAGCCGTGATGAAAAGCAAGGAATACGTTGAAACAGAGGACATGGAAGAGGCGCGCGACAAGGTCCGCTGGGGACGCGAGAAAAAGAGCAGGGCGATGTCCGACGAAGAACGCCGAACCGTCGCAGTTCACGAGAGCGGCCACGCAATCGTCGGCAAGTTGCTCGAACCCGACGTCGACCCCATCCACAAGGTTGCCATCATACCGCGCGGAATGTCGCTTGGGGCAACGATGTACCTCCCCCAGGAAGACTCCTACCTGATGCGGCGCAAGAAGCTGCTCGGCACCATCACCACTGCTCTCGGCGGGCGCGTTGCCGAGGAGATTCTCGTCGGAGACATCACCTCAGGCGTGCAAAACGACCTTGAGGCCGCCACCGAGATCGCACGGATGATGGTATGCAAGTGGGGCATGACCAAAGAACTCGGGCCGATAGACTACAGCGAAGGCGAAGAAACACTCTTCCTCGGGCGCGAAATTACCAAGGTCCGCAACCTCAGCTCAGAAACCGCAAGGAAGATCGACAACGCGATCCGCAACATCATCGAAAGTTGCAACGAAAAGGCTCATCAACTACTCGAAGAACACAAAGATGCACTTGAGACGCTGACCCTGGCACTCCTTGAGTACGAGGTGCTCGACGGACACGAAGTGGAGCTGATCCTCGAGGGCAAACCGATCGAGCGACCCGAGCCGGAACGGCAAAAAGCCAAACCGGAAACGGATAACAACGAGCAACCCGCAGAGGCGGAGGGGCTGCCCGAGTTTCGAGAGGGCATTCAACCGGCGTAACGAGATTACCGCCCTGCACAGTATCCATTCAGCACGGACGCAACGAGGTTCGCGACCGGTGGACCAACCGTTCTCATCCGAATTCACACTCACACTTCCGCGCGGCCGCAGCCTCGAGCTGGGGTTGCGCACGCTCATTATGGGCGTTGTAAATGTCACGCCCGATTCCTTCTCCGACGGCGGGCGCCTCTCCAACGCGGCTGCGGCCGCTGAACATGCTCTGCAGTTGCTCGAACAAGGCGCAGACATCCTCGACGTCGGCGGCGAGTCCACTCGGCCCGGCGCCCTGCCAGTGTCCGCCGCCCAAGAAATCGCCCGCGTGGTCCCCGTCATCCAGAAGATTGCGGCCGCGTGCGACGCCCCCATCTCCGTCGACACCACCAAAGCCGAAGTAGCCCGCGACGCGCTTGCCGCCGGCGCCGCAATCGTCAATGACGTTACCGGCCTGCACGGCGATCCGACGCTCGCAAGCATTGCCGCGGAGTTCTCGGCGCCGGTTGTTGTGATGCACATCAAGGGCACGCCACGTACTATGCAGCAAAACCCGACCTACGACGACCTCATCGGTGAGATCATCCACTACCTGCAACGGAGCATTGCCATAGCCGGACGCAACGGCGTGCCCGCAGGGCAGGTTGTTGTGGACCCCGGCATCGGCTTCGGCAAGACCGTCCGCCACAACCTCGAAGTAATGGCCCGCCTGCGCGAGCTGAAAACTCTCGGTCGGCCGATACTCGTTGGCACCTCGCGCAAATCCACCATCGGCAAGATCACGGGCAAGCCGGTGAACGAGCGCCTTTTCGGCACGGCCGCCACCCTGGCCATCTGCATAGCCAACGGCGCCCACATCGTGCGCGTTCACGACGTGGGCGAAGCCGCCGACGTCGTGAGAATGGCCGACGCAATCTGCAGATGGCGGGAATATGACGAAGAATGAACCGGCAAGACCCGCGACTTGAAAACGGCTGCCGGGACGGCGGACAATAAACCGACTACCGACTCACCGAACAACTCACGGACGGAATGACTTGCTTTTTCTCGTTGCCACACCAATAGGCAATCGCAGCGACATCTCGGAGCGGGCCATTGAAACACTCCGCTCGGCAGACATCGTTGCCGCTGAAGATACCCGCAAGACGGGCCTGCTGCTGAAGCATCTCGGCATCAGGGCGAAGCTCAAGAGCTACTACGAACACAACGAAGAACGCAGCGCCCAAGAACTTCTACCTCACCTCCTGCGCGGCGAAAACGTCGCACTCGTCACCAACTCCGGCACCCCGTGCATCTCCGATCCCGGCTACCGAATCGTGCAGAAATGCATCGAACACGACGTTCCCATTGTCTCTATCCCGGGGCCGGTCGCGTTTGTGTCGGCGTTGATCGCCAGCGGGCTGCCGGTGCACGAATTCCACTTCTATGGCTTCCCGCCAAAGAAGCCCGGCAAGCGCCGCACCATGCTCGCCTGCATCGCACAGCTTGAGGGCGCGCTGATCTTTTACGAGTCTCCTTTCCGCGTGGAGGGTTTGCTGCGCGACTGCCTCGAGGTGCTGGGCAATCGCAGGGCGTGCCTCGCGCGCGAAATCACCAAGAAATTCGAAGAAACCCTCCGAGGCACAATCGCCGATCTGATCGAAAAACTGTCCGAGGAACCACCCAAGGGCGAATTTGTCGTGCTGGTGGAAGGTCGTTGCTGATGCCAACGGGCAAAAAGACCTCGCATCGGCGTCTCAAGGGCGACCATGCCGGCCTCCCAAGGCATGCTGCGGCACCCATATCTATGAACCGCACGACAAGACGAAGCATCGCTTGCGAAACAGCGCAACGCCGGCTGCTGTTTACTAGCGGCGGATGCGGTGCGTAAAACGCGGGCGCAGGGTGCTATTGCTGCGCACACACGCTTCTGAACGAAGCCCAGCGCACAGCAAAACCGGTGCCAAGACGGTCAATATGCTGATGAGGTAAGCCAGGGGATCGGCGGCGACTTGTGATAGTGCCTGAAGACGGCCGGAAAATGACGAAATACGAGACGCCCCGCGGTTGGTTTTTTTTGGGGGAAGAGGGCCGCGGGGCGCTTCGGCAATATCTTATATTTTCAGCAGGCGACTGGTTTTGGCTTTCTTTTCGGCCGGGCGGGGCTCCGTGTGGCCCCGCTTCCCGAGGCATACCATCAGGCGCTGTTTTTGCGGGTGCGCTTGCGGCCGAAGCCGGCCAGGCCTGCAATGCCGATGCCCAGAACGGCCAGGGTGCAAGGCTCGGGCACTACGCCTTCGCCGATCGTGACGCTGCCGGTGACGATGTTGAGGTCGGGGATCTGTTTTGCAAGCTCATCGCCGAAGACCGTATCTAACGCATCGGCGCCGATCGTGTAAAACGTTGAGCCACTGTCGCCTTCCGCACCGGGGAAATACCAGTAACCCACGGTCATCAGCAAAGTCTTTTCGGTGATTGGCTTATTGACGGGATCACCTCCCACTCTCTCTTCGGACGTCAAGCCAAACAGAGGACTGTCCTCGTCCCACAGATCACTGATGGCGGGCAGAAAAGTGTCGTTCCAAGTAATCTGCGCATCAGACCAACGATTGCTCTGGTTCGGCGGAATGTTGTTGTAGGCCATCCAAATGCTGGACCCTGCAACATCCAAGGCGCCGTCCAAAAACTCCAGCGTAGTCTGGAAGCCGCCAAAACTTGGCATGTCTTCCGCGTAGATGTCGACAAAAAACAGGCCCCGCGACTCCATGTCGACGCCGCTTGCAGGCTCCTGCCAGCCATCGCCCCTTTGGTCTGGCCCTTCTATATACATAGTGGGGGCGGCCATCGCGAACGAAACACCCGAACCGATAATTACGAGCGTCAGAATCAATTTTCTCATTCTACTTCTCCTGTTGGTCTGCCAAAAAACCAGTGATTTCTGAAAATGACCTGCAAACATTACGTTGCAACACATCCCAAACATTACTCCGAAAAAGTCTTCAAAACGATTCGTCACCCCCTTTTAACACCAAATGAATCAGCAACATACTCATTTAAGACCTCTACAATCTATATGCCTACGCACCGGGAACGAAAAAAGGGCTAAGCACAATCCTGTTGCTTCAGGAATCGTACTTCCCCTTAAAAGTTCACCGTATTCAATTTTCGTAGCAGGCGACTGGGGTTTTCCAGTAGGTCGGCAGGAAACACTTCAAATGTCCTGCCCTTACTACAGCAATTATACACCATGCAGAGGCGTTTGTCAAGCTAATTTCCCATTTTTTTCTGGAAAACTTTTTGCCCAGCCCCGCCGCGCAAGCCTTAAG
>JABMSA010000392.1 GCA_013202185.1 Planctomycetota bacterium | reverse complement strand
GCATTACCCCGCTTCTTCACTACTATGGGTCTCTCCGACTCCCGTGCGGAACCACTCTCGCGGTTATGTGTTGCGGCCTCTCCCGCGTCCCGACGGGCCTCCCAGGTTCCTCGACTGATCTTTCAACGCACGCCGTCCCCTTCCACCTCGGAGAGCCCAACGGTTGCATTTTCTCGTTTCTTCACCGCCGGTACCAGGTTTCATCTTATCTGGGAGTCTGACCACTCTCAAGTTAGCGTTTCGAGGCCGAACCAGGTTCGCTTGCGCTACGGCTTACGCTTTCGCCTTTCGAGGCTTCGCCAGGTCGGATTACTCCGCCTTGCGCTCGATTGGCTACATGTCATACGAGAAATTCACATTCTCGTCTGCGCGAATCAGCGAAAATCTGCGTCGCATTGAAGACTGTTGCTAGCAACAATACACTGGGCTGCACAGATTGCTGGGAAACCACAACATCGAGGAGCAGGTCTTGGTTGGGGTGGCAGGGCGAAGTGGAGCACGCCAGGGTCTATGAACAGCTGCAAGGGCGTTCCAGAGGCCTTGTGGTGCATTGGGGGTGTTTCGCGGGGGAGGGTAGCGGGCGGCGGCGTTGGGATGTGGGCGGACGCGCATCACCCGCCGGGCGGCTGCGGTGTAGAACCTCGGCAACAACACCCACCAAAAGCGCGTGGCGTCGCCGATTTGGAGGGGCGGAGCGCGGTGGGGTGCGACCGATGGTTAGCCGCGCTTATCAGTGTGTTTCCGCCACACAGCGCGCCCGGATATCCTGAATGTACCCCGGTTGGAGTGCCACGTCTCACCGCCGCTAAAACGGGGAGCCACGTCCCGCCAGCGCCCCTGTTCCAGGCAGGTGACGGCCAGATCCACTTCGGCCTTGGGCCCGATCAGGAAGCTGGTGTTCACCATCCGGTTCTGTTTGCCCCCCACCACTTCCTCCCCGCCCATAACCAGCACCATGCTGTCGGAGCGGTTCACCAGGTACAGCTCGGGGACTGTGACTGACCCTTTCTCCCGCACCTCCACCGACCCATCCGCCTACTGCTGCGAGACCCAGTCGGCAAACAGAAAGGTGACAGGCGCTGCGCGGTCAACTTCATAGCCCAGGGTTTGCGTGCTCAGCACTTCACTCACCGTGCCTTCAACGACATCAATCAACTTCAGCCGGCCGACGAAGTCCGTGCTGTACACATCGTAGGCAATCGAATCGCCGTCAGCGGACCAACCCAACGTCGTCGTCTTGCTCTTCGGTTCTTGCACCAACGTGGCAACCCTTTCGCCCTCCCTGTCGAAGGTATCGATTCTGGCATCCAAGTAATCCGGATAGCAGCCGCTGTTACCAATAATGGACATAGCTAGCTGCATGCTATCAGGTTTCCAGTCTGCGTCGGTGACGTACCCAGGCCTATCCTGAAAGCGCTCCATCGTGTCATTCTCAATGTTGAAGACCCACAGATCGTGCGATGCCTCGGAATAGCACGGATTTTCGAGATTCGCTGTGAAGTTGTTTTTGTAGGCAATCAACCGTGTCTCGTCAGGGGCTATTCTGAAGGAAGCATAGGAAAAATCATCGGCTCTTGGGAACAGCGCATCCCAGGGCACTTTCGCCCAATCGAAGCCGGGTAGGGCTTGAGAGAAACCTTCAACCTGCCTGGATTTGAGGTCCACCCGCACGAAGCCGAAGCCCTCGCCTTGCCTGACAATGGTGTAGAAGTACTGACCGTCCGCTGAGAAGTCAGAGAAACTGGTGAAGAGCTGGCGGTTGTAGTTGTCCAATGGCAAGGACTCTTTCTCTTCTCCGTTCGGACGAGCTACAAGCAGACTCGAATCGGAAACGAATGGGTTGAACTTATTGGGCATGAAGCCACCGGGTTCCGTTGAATCCTGAGACATCCTTTGCGTCATCAAGTACAACAGATACCGGTTCTCAGGAGAGGTCGCCACCCCTCCCGGAAACCCGATATCTCGGGATGCCGCCACCTCCGAAGGTGTGTTGTCTGCAAATTCTGCGGACCACAGAGTCTGCTCCTCAACATCCCAGTTGAACATCGCCATGCCAAACTGTTCCACAACAGGGTCTTTCGGCGAACTGATGTAGTAGAAGGTATCAAGCTTTTTTGCCGTAACCTTGCTGGTGGGGTTGTCTTTCAATTCCAGGATCTGGTTCTGGCTGCCGTCTGCCTGCACATAGCCGCCATCGAGAAATCTGCGGAAGTTGAACACGTAGCACGTCGCATCGTTCATTTGGCGGCTGGAGACCGAGTGCTTGACAATATGATAGAGGATGACCTGATCGCTCCCCTGCAATGTGTCCGCCGATGGTTCCTGCATCGCTTCTACGGTGGGCGCGGCGGCTTCGCGGACTTCAGTGTCAGCCCCTTCCACAGGCTGACAGTCTTCGGGACAGCTGCGGGCGTTCTCCGGCCCATCGCAGACTCCGTCACCGCAGCGCTTCTCACTCTCGAGCGTGGCCTTCGTGGGCGATGCGGGCGGCGTGGGTGTTGCCGGCACCTCGGTTGGCGCCGAGGATTCCACAGTCTGCGTTGGTGGTTCCGCAGTTGGCGTCGGCGTCGGCGGATGGGTGGGTTCGAGGCCCACGCCCGACAGGCTGCAGGCCAATATGCTGAGTACTACAAGCGTAACGACAATCGTCAGGCGTTTCATCATTGTCCTCTCCTTCGTT
>JABMSA010000391.1 GCA_013202185.1 Planctomycetota bacterium | reverse complement strand
GGATGCTCGGCGAACTGGCCCAATGTGTTGGCGGCGATGAGATCAGGCGACCGCAAGGGCGTGTCAACGCGCTCATCCTGCTCGTCCGGCATCTCGCCGCTGGTGGCCTGGCCCCGGCCCTCCTTGTACTCAAGGAAGCGAAACGGGTTTCCTCTTACGCCTCGTCGCCATTGAAGCCATTCTTCCACAACGACAGGTCCCTTTGTGTGCTCGTCGATGGCCAGATGGTAGGTGATGAGCGGCAGCTTTGGTCGCTCACGATATTTGATCTCGATAACGACCGGGCCGTCTTCTCCGCGCGTCTTCAGCTCCCTCGCACGACCACGCCGGTCCCATGCATGACGCAGGCCAAACTGAAAGCATTCGGAGAGGAAGTTGAAAACATCGAAGAGGGTGGACTTCCCGCTGCCGTTTGGCCCCAGCAGCACGGTGAACGGTGAGATGGACTTAAGCTCGACAGACTTGAGTGCACGGTAGTTCTCGACCCGCAGGTACTCGATTCGGGCCGGGTCGCTGCCCTCGGGCTTGGCCCGCCCTGGAGCCTTGTTTGCAGCCATCACGTTATCCTTTCCGGAAAGCACTCAGCTTTTGAAAACACGCACTTGCCCTCTCATCTCGGCCGCCCGGCTCAGGTCTGAGAAACAACCTGCAATTCCAGAGCTTTTCGATTCGGTTGTCAATCATAAATGGCGAGGGCGCGGCATTTGTGCCCACAAAGCAATTGCACACCCGGGTGAAACCGGGAGGAGTCACCTCATCGGCTTGGGCCCGCTTGCGCCTTCCTGAAATTGATGATCTTCACGCAAACTGGAAACGGAACGTTGGTGGCGTGATCCGTCTTCTTGAGCTTGCCTGTTTGAGGATCGATTCGAAAGGTTACGATGTTGCTCGTGTCCTGGTTGGCTGCCAGCAGGTAGGTGCCCGTCGGGTCGATGGCAAAGTTGCGCGGGGTTCGCCCGCCCGTGGGCTCGTGCCCCAGGCTGGTGAGCGTTCCGCTTTTTTCATCGATGGCAAACATCGCGATGCTGTCATGCCCGCGGTTGGAACCATAGACGAACTTCCCCGAGGGAGACACGTGCACGTCGGCACAATGATTGCGCCCCTTGAAATCCTCCGGCAGGGTGGAGAGCGTCTGCAATTCTTCGAGCGAGCCCTTTTCCGCGTCGTAGGCAAAGGCGGTCAGCGTGGAATTAAGCTCCTGGATCAGATAGGCATACCGGCCGTTCGGATGGAAGGTGAAATGACGCGGCCCGGCTCCCGGTTTTGCCTTCGCCTCGCCGTGCGGAAGCAGCTTTCCGTGCTCGAGGTCCATTCGGTAGATGATGATTTTGTCGATGCCCAAATCGGCGGCAAAGGCATATCGATTGTCAGGACCGGGAATGATGCAGTGAGCGCGCGGAGCCTCTTGCCGCCCCTGATCGATGCTTGCCCCGTGGTGCTGCACGATGTCGCCGGCCGGGCCCAGCTTGCCATCGGCCAGGATCGGCAGCATGATTACGTTGCCCTTGGAGTAGTTGGCCACCAGGGCGAATCTGCCCGTCTGCTCGATGCTGACATAGCAGGTAGCCGCCCCATGCGCCGGCTGCTGGTTCAGGGGCGTGAGCCTGGCCGTCTTCGGGTCGATGGAAAACGCACTCACTCCCCCGCCCGGCTTGCCGGCGAACTCTCCGACCTCGTTCACGGCGAAGAGGTACCGCTGTTTCGGGCCGATCTCCAGGTAGGAAGGGTTGACCACGCCCTTCGCCACGCTGTCGAGCTTCAGCGCGCCGGAGGCGGGATCCATGCGGTAAACATAAATGCCTTCGCTCCTGACAGAGCCACGGGTGGTGTAGGTTCCGACAAATACCATCATATCGGCCTCCTGCTGATTTTGTGGTGCAGGTTCCTTGCTCTCCTGCATGGCGATTGCGCAAGCGCTAAAGCTCAGATTGCCGGCGACGGCAATAATGCCGAGACTAATCAGGCGAAGAGGATTTCGGCGTGCACGTGCGACAGTCTTCATAATTGTGTCCTTTCGATCGTTGCAAGTCTAACGTCTTCAGAAACACCGACAGTTTTCGACTTCATATTCTAACACGGACTTGAGCGCGTGTCAAGTGTTTCTTTTGCCACTTCGCCTATTATACATTACGCAGCAGTAAGTGGCCAAACAGATGCCAGAAGTATCTTGTGTACCGAGAAGAACTCTCTGCAGCCCGCTTTAGCGGGCTTGGCGGCCGGTCTCCAGGCCGGCCGTTTAGCCCCGTTCTTCAGGGCGGGGCACTCAACACAGCCGAAATCATCATTCATCCAACACGCCCTGTTCGCAAGTATGGTCACGTTCCTGTAGAGACGCCCCGATGGGGCGTCTCAGAGGAGACGGG
>JABMSA010000390.1 GCA_013202185.1 Planctomycetota bacterium | reverse complement strand
GCCGAATGCACCGGCGACAACATCTTCATCGTCGCAAACGGGAAGCTGCTGACACCGCCCACCAGTGCTGGCATCCTCGAGGGCATAACGCGCTCGGTGGTGATCGAACTCGCCCGCAGCGAATGCATCCCGGTGCTCGAGCACGACCTCACACGATACGATGTTTTCACCGCAGACGAATGCTTCCTCACGGGAACGGCGGCCGAGATAATCCCGGTTGTGAAAGTTGACGGCCGAGTGCTTGCCGACGGAAAGCCCGGCCCGATGACACTGAAGCTGCTCAAGAACTTCAGAAAACTCACGAAAGGCTGAGGCGCAACGTGGAAAACAGCAGCCGGCCACATCGATATCTCATACCGTTCGACACCTCCGACGTGCCGCATATTTTTACCGATGTGCTCGTTATCGGCAGCGGCGTGGCGGGGCTGCGGGCAGCCATCGAGGCCGCCGAATACGGCGAGGTACTCGTGCTCTCGAAAGATACCGTCCGCGAAGGAAGCACCGGCCACGCACAAGGCGGAGTGGCCGTGGCAATGAACGGCGCACAGTCCGTGCAGTCGCACATCGACGACACCCTCGACGTTGGCTGCGGCCTGTGCGACGAAAGCGTCGTACGCACAATCATCTCGGAAGGGCCCGAGCGCGTGCAGGAGCTCATCCGATGGGGGGCCACGTTTGACTCCGAAGACGGCGAGCTGCTTTTCGCACGCGAGGGCGGCCACACACACCGGCGAATCGTTCACGCACGAGGCGACGCAACCGGAGCCGAAATCGAAGCCACACTCGTGGCGGAGGCACAGGTTCACCGCAACATACACATCCTCGAACATTCCTGCGTGATCGACCTGATCAGCGAAGACGGTGTGTGCCACGGCGCCGTGTTCCAGCATTCCACAAAAGGCATGATGATGGCCTGGAGCCGCCAGACCATCCTGGCATCCGGAGGAACGGGCCGCATCTTCCGCGAAACAACCAACCCGCCCGTCGTCACGGGCGACGGCATCGCCATGGCCTTCCGGGCCGGCGCCAAGTTGATGGACCTCGAGTTCGTCCAGTTTCATCCGACCACCCTCTACATCGCCGGGGCATCACGCGCGCTCATATCCGAAGCAGTTCGAGGCGAAGGCGGCGCGCTCGTCAACAAGAACGGCGAACGCTTCATGACCAAATACCACCCCGACGCCGAACTCGCACCACGCGACATCGTAAGCAGAAACATCCTGCAGGAAATGAAACGAACCGCCGACACGAACGTCTATCTCGACCTCACCCACATCGGGCGAGAAACGCTTGCAAAGCGCTTCCCGATGATAATGGGCCTGTGCGCCGAGTTCGACATAGATATCGCCCAGGACCTCATCCCCGTTCGGCCAAGCGCCCATTACACAGTCGGAGGAATTGCAACCGACCTGCACGGCCAAACGAACATCGAAGGCCTCTACGCCTGCGGAGAGGTCGCCTGCACCGGCTTTCACGGGGCCAACCGTCTCGGCAGCAACTCGCTGCTCGAGGGGCTCGTCATGGGCATGCGCGCAGGCGAGGCCGCAGGCAACTTCCTGCACAGACTATCGAAAAGCTTCGGCCCGCGCCACATCAAGTACCCCGCCGAACGCGGGCACCAATCCGACATCGACATAAGCGACGTCGAGATCTCGCTTCGCAGCCTCATGTGGCGAAACGTCGGCATCGAACGACACAAAGACACCCTCGACGCCGCAGCCGAACGGCTCGAATTCTGGCAAACCTACGTCATGGAACGCACTTTCGACAACCCTGCCGGATGGCAGCTTCAAAACATGCTCACACTGGCCAGGGCCATTGTGCGCCTTGCGCAAGCACGCAGCGAAACCAGGGGATGTCACTACAGATCCGACTACCCCGACCGAGACGACACCCACTGGCAAAAACATAGTTTCATCGACCGCAACACTCAGGAGATGACAGGTGTATAGCGAAGGACCAATCAAGGAGTACCTCGACGACGCGGCATCGGGCAAACCTGCACCCGGGGGCGGCAGCGTATCGGCCCTGGTAGGGGCTTTAGGCACGACCATGGCATGCATGGCCGCCAACTTCACCGTCGGCAAGAAAAAATACCGCTCCGTCCAAGAAGAATGCAAGCAGATCCTCGAGCGCTGCGAGCAAAACTACAAGACCCTCCTCGAGCTTACCGACGCCGACGCCGACGCCTACAGCCACGTGTCCAAAGCATACGCCATGTCCAAAGACACCCCCGAGCAACAAGTTGTCCGCACACAAGCCATTCAGAAGGCCCTGCGCATCGCTATGGACGTGCCCCTGAGAGCCTTCCGCGCCTGCGCCGCCGTGATCGAAGACCTCGACCGGCTCGTCGACATCGCCAACAAGAACCTGATAAGCGACGTGGGAGTAGCCGCACTCCACGTGTACGCCGGCCTGCAGGGCTGCAAGCTCAACGTCGAAATCAACCTGGCATTCATCAAAGATCCGCAATTCGCAGCCACACACCGGGAGGAAATCGACGCCGCAGACGCCCGCGCACGGCAAATGCGCGACATCGTAATCGAAAAGGTCTATGCTGCAATCAAGAAAAACTGACCGCACCGCCGCCGGCGCACCCTTGCAGCGCCCCCAACATTTGCTATAATTATGGTGCGGCGCCAACAAGAACGGCAAAACCCCGCAAACGGCTCTTGCGCTATGGATTGGAACATACAGAAACCCGACAGAGAATGCCACTCGTGCTCCAGGCAGTTCGACGAGGGCGATCCATACCTCTCGGCGCTCTTCGACACCGGCAAACAGTTCGAGCGCAAAGACTACTGCCCCGCCTGCTGGCAAGCCACATCCGACCGCCCGCAGGCGTTTTCGTTCTGGAAAACGCACGTGCCCACCAGGCAGGAAAAACGCAAGCTCCTGGTCGCAAACGACATACTACTGGATTTCTTCCTCCGATTGTCGGGCGACCACGGCGACCAGCCCGATCACAAAACGAAATTCCGCTACATCCTCGCACTGGTGCTGATGCGGAAAAGAACCCTTCGCTTCGTGGACATCGTCCGAGAAAACGGAAGTGAATACATGGTCCTTCGATACCCGCGGGAAGACCGCGAATTCAAAGTGCTCGATCCCGGCCTCACCGAAGAAGAGGCCGACACCGTAAAAGATGATCTTTCGCAAGTTCTGAACGTCCAAGTATGACAGAAAGGCAACAAATGAGAATCGAAGAGCTCGTCTATCGTGTGGCGGAAGAAACCCTCAGGCTCCTTGAAAAGCGCTACCACTACCGGATTTCAAATGAGCACAAGAAAGACATCCAAGACACCGTCAGAGACAACCTCAACAGCTTGCTGAACGACGAAACCCGTCAGGAGGCCAACTGACGCTCAGCCGGCCCCTTGCCGGAAAAGACAACTCCGGAAAGAAATGACCGTCACACGCGCCCACTGACCTCGAGCGAGACTTTGTGCGAGCATCCGAAAGATACGCCCGGTAAAATCCCTGCGGGACGCGACGGACCGATGAAGGAAATTCGTTTTGACATGGGCGGCCGCAGCGCACGCCCGCATTCCAACGGAGACGCTATGTCAACCATGTTCGAGCACAAGACACGCAAAGAACTACTGCGCAGAATCGGCAACATCTCCCAGGCAGGCGGCACAAGAAGCATCGAGCTCCAGGAAGGCAGCGAGAGGGGTGTCCGCGCCATCGACTTCGACACCGGTACCGGGTTCCGCTTCACCGTCTTGCCGGATCGAGGGATGGACATTTTCGACGCCTCCTATTGCGGCTGTTCGCTCTGCTTTCACTCCCCCACCGGCGCCGTG
>JABMSA010000389.1 GCA_013202185.1 Planctomycetota bacterium | reverse complement strand
GGCCGCGCAGGGCGTAAGTGCTGGGGTGGTAATGATTTAGGGAGGGGTTTTATATGCAGGAATAATAAGGGCGTATAAAACGCCGGATGAGGCGGGTAAAGTGGCTGGGCGTGATTCAATCTTGTGGGAGGGAAACTGCTGGGGCTCTCCTCCCAAAAAGGAGGGTGCCGCACATCACGTCTAAGACATCTGGAGTAGGG
The DNA here is from genome assembly GCA_013202185.1 of Planctomycetota bacterium. Lineage (GTDB taxonomy): Bacteria > Planctomycetota > PUPC01 > JABMSA01 > JABMSA01 > JABMSA01. Next base: position 2,374 of record JABMSA010000389.1, on the reverse strand, counting down.
CAGTGTCAACTGCTATGTTTCGGAATAATGGGACAACTGCCGAATCCTATTCGGACAGCTACACTATTTCAATTGCACAGGACAGATGGCCATGTTTGGAGCGTGCAAGTGCCCGTGCCGACTTGCCCATGAATGGGACTGAAACAGGATAGCAGTCCCGATTTTTCCGCAGTTTTTGCATTAGTTCAAGCTTGGAAAAAAGGGCGCATCATCTCACAGAGTTCTTGAGAGACATTGTGCAGTAAAGGAGCGGATCTTCTTGGTGAGAACAGCCCGAATGATCCTCTTTCTTGACTCTCTTCAGCCCCTTTTTTCAGGGCGGGGCGTGTTGAACAAATGGTGATTTGGACTGTGTTGAGTGCCCCGCCCTGAAGAAAGGGGCTGAAGAGCAAGAGCGGAAAGGCGTCAGCGCGCCGCTGCCTCTGCCGTGCAGATCTCGACGAGCCTCTCGCCTACTTGCCGGCCGAGCGCATGACAACAATCGAGGGCGTCGCCGTCGGGCACGTATTTGGCCCTGGTGTCGTCGCCGACTATCTCGACGTTCATCTGCTCGAGGATTTCCCGGACTTGTCTGACGGCCTCGCCGCCCCAGCCGTAGGAGCCGAAGGCTGCGCCGATGAGGTCCACCGGCTTGAGGCCCTTGACGTATGTCAGGAGATCGGCCACGGTCGGAAAGATGTTGTTGTTGATGGTGGGCGAGCCCACGATGAGTGCGCCGGCATCGAGCAGCTCGGTGACGACGTCGCTGCGGTGGTCGGCCCGCAGCTTCATCAGCTTGACGTCGGCGCCGCCGGCCGTCAGTCCCTCGCCGATGGCCTTGGCCATTTTCTCTGTGCTGCCCCACATTGTGTCGTAAACGATCACGGCTTTTTTCGTGGGTTCCTGCGCGGCCCATTTGGCCCAGCGCCCGATGATCCAGCCCGGGTCTTGTCGCCAGATCGGCCCGTGATCGGGGGCTATGATCTTGATGGGGAGGTTGAGCCGGCCTACTCGCTCGAGCAGCTTGGTGACGAATCCGGAAAGGGGCAAGAGGATGTTGGCGTAGTACTTTGCGGCTTCAAAATCGAGGATGCTTTCGTCGATCTCGTCGGCGAAGCGTTCGTTGGTTGCGAGGTGCATGCCGAATCCGTCCTGCGAGAAGACCAGTTCGTCTTTGGCGAGGTAGCTGATCATGCTGTCGGGCCAGTGGAGCATTTTCGTTTCGAGACAGGTTAGCTCCATGTTGCCCAGATCTATGGTACCTCCATCCTCGACTGGGATGATCTCGCGGCCCATGTGAAAGTGGCTTTCGAGTGCCTTGACTCCGTTTGGCGAGGCAAACACTTTTTCGGGCTTGACGGCTTCGATGACATCCGGCAGGCAGCCGGTGTGATCCATCTCGGAGTGGTTGGAAACGATGTATTGGATGTCTTCGAGGTCGACGAGCGCGGAGACGCGGGCGAGGAGTTCGTCCTTGAACGGTGCTTTCACCGTATCGATGAGCGTGATCTTGTCGGCCATGATGAGGTAGGCGTTGTAGGTTGATCCACGGCGTGTGAGGTAGCCATGAAAATCGCGCACGGCCCAGTCTATTGCGCCGACCCAATGAACATTGTCAGTTACCTTTATTGCTTTGAAAGCTTCCTTCATCGTGTGCTCCCATTTTGTCGTTCGCCGTTGCAGCTTTTGATTCCGTGGCGGTCAGGAGCGAGGCGCGCGGCGTGGAGATGTCTTCCGGTGGGTTGTCACCAGTTGTTGGAGGGGTGAGAATCCACCTCCGGCCACGCGCCTCTATTCTCATTTGCTATCGGGCAAGGTCGGGTCATCCAAGGATGGCCTTGAGATCTTCCTCGGCGGTTGAGATCGGCATTATGTTGAAATTATCCACCAGCACCTGCAGCACGGCGGGAGTTACGAACGCCGGGAGGGTGGGGCCAAGGCGGATGTCTCTTACACCCAGGTGCAGCAGGCTCAGCAGGATCGCGCAGGCCTTCTGCTCGTACCACGACAGTATGAACGAGAGCGGCAGGCCGTTGACGTCGGTGTCGAACGCGTTTGCGAGTGCGATTGCGATCTGGACGGCGGAGTATGCGTCGTTGCACTGACCGATATCGAGCAGGCGCGGGATGCCGCCGATGTCGCCGAACTCGAGCTTGTTGAAGCGATATTTCCCGCAGGCGAGCGTGAGGATTACGCAGTCGTCGGGCACGGCCTGTGCAAACTCGGTGTAGTAGTTTCGGCCGGGCTTTGCGCCGTCGCAGCCGCCGATAAAGAAGAAGTGTCGAATCTTACCGGCCTTTACCGCCTCAACAATTTTATCCGCCAGCCCCAGAACCGCTGTATAATGAAATCCTGTGCTTAATGTCCCCTGCGGATTCTCCGCAAGTGCAGGCAG
>JABMSA010000388.1 GCA_013202185.1 Planctomycetota bacterium | reverse complement strand
CCTCGGAGCGCTCGATGCCGGCGGACGCACCATCGCCGTACTGCCCATGGGCATACTGAGCTTCCGGCCAGGCGCCGGGCTGGCGCGCGCCGGGTTCGACCGGCACGGGGTGGCGGTGTCTGAAAGCCACCCCGAGGCGCCTTGGGAAACGCACGCGGCCATAGCTCGAAATCGAATAACCGCCGCACTCAGCCAAAAGCTTTTCGTGATCGAAGCCCTGCCCGACGGCGGCACGATGAACACCTTCCACTGCGCCAGGAAGATCGGCGTGCCCACGATGGCGGCCGTTTGCGGAGCCGATACACCCGAAGGAAACCTCATCGCCATACGCGAAGGCGCCGCCGAAATAAAATCCGTTGCCGAGCTGCTCGAGGTCGTCGGCAGCGACGAAAAAACTTCGCCCGGGGCACAGCAGTCGTTCGACTGGAACTGACCCCCGGGCATTTTGAAACAACAACCAAAGCCCAAACATCCGCACACGAAGGAGCACCAGATGAGCGACCAAATGCCGCCGTACGAAACGCCCGACGCCCAGCCACCGAAAAGAAAACTGGCCAAGACCATTCTCATAATCATAGCCGCCATCCTCATACCGTCGTGCCTGATGTGCGTCTGGAAGTTATGGGACCTCTTTCAACCGGGCGAGCCCCTCCCGGCGGCGGCATTCATCGACGACGACACAACCGGCATCGTGGTCCTCCGCATCGACGGCAGCGACCCAAACGTAAAGAAGATGCTCGCGTATGCGGCCAACGAAGCGCTCGAGCAGGATGCACCGGCCGAATTCAACGACCTCCTGCAATTCATCGCGAGCGAAAACGCCCAAAAGATACCCGGGGCCACGCTCGTGGCCTCGTACAAGGGGCGCACGCCCGACGACCTCCGGCTCTTCAATGTCCTCTCGCTGCGCCAGATACCGGGACTTTACCGCTTTTTCGGCGCCAAGATGTACAACGCCTTCGTGCAAGAAGCGGCACACGAAGAATATCAGAGCGCAAGGATTGTGTCCGTCAAGAAACTCATGGAAATCGTGCGCAGCCAAGGCAAGGGGCAAAGCCCACAGATTCCTTCCGCACCGTGGGCGGAGGCATACCACTGCACGCTGTTCGACTCCTGCTTCATCGCCGGGAAAACATCCAAAGACGTGGAGGCCGGCGTGGCGGCGCTGCTGGCTCCCGAGCCCGCCGCCGAAAGTGAGCAGCCCTTCATGCGAATATATCGACACGCCGATTCCACCGCCCTCTGCTTCGGCGCATTGTCCAACGAAAACGACCTCCTTCTCACCGCGCTCTTTTCCGATGCCGACAAGCGGGAAGACGCACGAGAATTCCTCGAGCCGATACTCACGCTCGATCCGCGACAAGTCACCAGCATCGCCTTCAGCGCCGACCTCGTATCCGACGACGAAGCCGTCGTGAAATTATGGCTCGACTGCGCCAACAACGACATCGCCGAGCAATTGGAAGCCGCCATCCGCGCCTTCGTGAACTCGCACTCCGGCACCACCGAAGACATCCCCTTCGAGCTTGCAATCGACGAAGACGCCACAAGCACACAAGGCGCCGTTCACGAGGCAGTCATCCGGATCAGCGGCATCAAGGAATGGATCAGCCAGAACATCCCCCAGCTCATCGAGGCAATGAAAGCGCTGAGCAAGCCCCAAGGCGCGGCGCCCGACGCGAAGGAAGCCGGCCCCGGCGAGGAAATCATCCCGGAAACGGCCCCCATAGAGGAGCCGGCCGTCCTGGCCCCGCTCGCGGAATAACCGGCGCCTGCCTGGGAAGGCAGGGCGACGAGCGAAGACGCTCGTCGAGATCAATCGTTCAATGGCAGTCGCCTTGTGCGGTGGGACGAGCACGATTGGGAGAGAACTTCTTGCAAGAAGTTTTCCTCCCACAATGTGATAAGTACATCCATCTCGACAGCGAAGTACGACGCCACTGAAACAATTGAATCACACCCGATCCATTTTCATGCAAACCTTTTCCTTGACACGGCCCCCCCGAATCTGTACAATATGATGTCGCTTGATATTGTGAGCGCGCGGGGAAATGTAATCTGAGGGAGTACCCCGCCGCAAGTGAGTCGTACCTACAATTGAACGAACTTTTCTGTCGGACGTACCGGCAGATTCGTCCAAGGCGCCGCATCATGCCAAGGCAGGGCTCTGTTGGCCGACCGCGATCAAGTGGGGGCATGCAAGGCAGAAAGGCGTGGTATTTGGACAAAGGTGAGAGTTCGCAGGTAGGTGTTGTCTGATGATTCCGATCAATGGAATTGCCTGCCGCGCTCGTTGTTTCTCCTGATTTGTCAGGAATGGCTCGGCGGCAAGGACGTTCGTAAAGGAGATTACGAAATGAGATGTTCTGCAGCAAGAGTCGGATTGATAATGGCTATTGCCGCTATAATGTCAATTTGCTTTGGTGACGGATCACAGGCTCAGACCGAATGTGCTGTGCTTGAGGACGATTTCGACGGCTACGCTACCGGCCCGCCTCCAGTGCCGCCGTGGACTGAATACTATGCGGGCGCCCCCTGGCAGCCCATATACACGCGTGAAGAAGCCGCTGCTCTCGGCATAACAATCAGCGTCGACGATGAAACATACTTCGCCGGCGGCAAGAGCGTCCATTTCCTGGATACCACCGGAAGTGTGGGCAGTCACATCACGCGCACGTTTCCACCAGCATCGCAGCTTGTTGTCGAATACTACATGCGCACGCATAACGGCGACTACGAGGGCGCATTCGTGACGCTGATGGGCGACGTCGGCGAGAACTGGCAGGTGGCCTTCTCAAGTGGGGTATATGGCGGCACCGCCGGCTACATCGGCGTTCACGGCTCACCCCAAGGATGGATACAGCCCGAGCTGCTTGCATACCAGTTGGACACCTGGTACTACGTGCGGCGGACGCTTGACTTGTCCACCAACACCGGAAGCTTCTATGTCGAAGAAGTGGGCAACCCTTCCAACAACGCCACCCACGATATTGGGGCGAATCCGAATCACCCGAACACATACGTCGACCGCATCACGGTGTGGTCGGCCTGGTCGCAAGGAGCCGACTGCCACATCGATGAGCTCAAGATAACCTCCCTGAAGGGGGCAACAATCGGCATGGGCTTGATATATGACCACTTTTGCCCCGGCATCGAGGCCCGTCCCGGGTATCACGCCGTCGCAGGCGTCGCCCTGTCACCGGACGAATCGAGGCTCTATGCCGCGCATTGGCAAGCAGGCACCATCCAGAGCAACGACCCCATTGCCGTTTGCTCAACGGCGGATTGGGCGGATTGTTTGGTTTTGGACGTGATTTACGGCGGTCAATGCGTCGGGGGCGTGGTTACCAGCAATGATGGCCGCTACGTTTACGCACCGGAGTACTACGGTGGACTCATCTGGCGCTACGACACATGGAACTCCAACGCCAAAACGTCAATCGATCTTGGCTCGTGGGCCAACAAAGTGTGGAAAACACCAAATGGGGAGAGAATCATTGTTAATTACAATGCATCGTCCAACGTTCCGTCGGCGCACCACCGGCTGGCGCTCATCGACATCTCGGATGATAATTTCTCTGTAATCGCTTCCTTTGACGCGGGGCGTCCGCTGGCGAGCACCAGTGCGGCTTTCTCGAATGACGGGCAGCATATGTATCTAGCTGCGGGTAGCAGTGAAACGACGGGACCGACCCTCATCGATGTAGACGTCGTCGGAACCTTCGAGATCGAACGCGAACGGCCGCTGGTCGAGGCGGCGAACCAGAGGTGGGTGCTCGCAGGTGTCGCTCGATCCGGCGGCACGCTGTTTGTCGGGGATAAGACTGGGAACAAGTTGCACGTCGTCGACGAAGCCACGTTTGCGAAGATCGACGAAGTGCCCCTGCCGGACAGCCCGTTGAACAT
>JABMSA010000387.1 GCA_013202185.1 Planctomycetota bacterium | reverse complement strand
CTGATGTAATCGTCGTTGTACGGACCTTCGTCGTTGGCAGAGCGCAGGTTGGTCGTTGCGTTATAGATGTACGTGTAAGGGTTGACGTCGCTTACCGGCGTATCGGTGCTGACGGACACCTTGTCGCCGGCCTGCGCCTCGAACTTGAACACGTCGGAGTCGCCCCAACTGTCGCTGGAGACGTACGGATCGAGCGATCCGTAGCCGGAGGCGATGAAGTGGCCGCTGACGGGCGGATCCTCGACAAGGGCCAGCGCTGCTGCCGCTGCGGCACTGTTATTCATCCGCCCTTCAAACACGAAACCCGGGCGCCCGGCGACGGTGAAGAAATGCTCGTACTTGTCGCCGCCAGTGCCGTCGGCGTCGCCGTCGATCACGTTGCCGACCATGTCGGTGAGGGTGGTGTTGGCCGTGAATCGATACGATCCCTCGGCGAGCGGGCCGTCGAGGATCGTGAAGTTGATCGAGGTGCCCGCACTGTAAGTGGACGTGGGCCGGATGGTGTACACGACGTCGTCGATAGTGTCGAAGACGGCATCGCCGCCGTCGGACCGCAGCTCCCATGCGTTGAGGCTGTCGCCCGGATGCGCATCGAGATTGTCGGGTATGCCGTCGCCGTCGTTGTCGGTTGCGACAGGTACCTCAACGAGGCCCCAGCGGGTGCTCGTGGTGTAAGAGTCGTACCACAGTCCGTATCCGTCCATGTAGGCGGCGTCGTACGAGGCGGTGTTCGGGTCGGTGGCGGCCCAGTTGGTATAGGTTACCTCGTCTTCGCTTGACCACACCCAAGTGCCTTCGGTGCCTACGTCATTCAGGCCGATCCACGGGCTGTAACCGGCGAACCAGCGCTCCACGAAGTCCTGCTCGGCCTGGTCGTCGATGGTTGCGAGGTTGCCGAGGAGGCCCTGGGCGTAGGTCTCGGCGTCGGCCCATGTCATTGTCGAGGGAGTGAGAACGTAGTGATGCCCGTTGTATTGGCCGACGAATGGGTTCGTGGCGTTGACGGTCGCGGGATCGAGGTCCTCGCTCAAGTTCACATTGAAAGAGCCTATGACCAGGTCGGTGGTGCCGCCGTTGGCTGGTATGCGGGTCAAGGAATTCACGCGCGGTGGCACGAGGTCGGCCACGTCGACGTCGAGCAGGTACTGTCCGAACGGGCCGGCTCCGGCCTCGTCGGGGCTGCCTGCGCCTGGAATCTCGATCAGGCCCCAGTAGTTCCATGTATTGTAGCCGTCGTACCACAGCCCGTTGCCACTGTGGATGTAGGCCCAGTCGTAGCTACTACCGCTGTTGGGCTCGGCGGAGGCCCAGTTTGTGTAGGTTACGGCGTCGCCGCTTGTCCATTCCCAGGTGCCTTCGAGCAGCGCATCGTTCATGCCGATCCAGAGGTTGGATCCGCCGAACCACTTGTGAACCCACGCCTGCTCGGCTGCGTCGTCGATCGTGGCCAGATGCCCGCTCCCCGCTGCTTCCGTCTCGGCGTCGGCGGGCGTCATGGTGCCTTGTGTGAGCCGGTAGATGTGCCCTCCATACCACCAGACGGGGTTGTCCACCCGAGCGTAATAGCTGCCGTCGGCGGGGACCGTAATCGTGGCGGCGCCGTCTTCGGAGTTGCTGTCGTCATCGGAGACGGCGGCGCCGGTGCTGTCGAGAATCTGCACCCGGGGCATGAGGATGCTCGTGGACGGCAGCCGCGTGCTCACCTGCACGGTCATGCCGGTGCTCAACACTCCCAGCAGGAACGTGTCTTCATCCAGGTTTGTGCTCTCGGATTCCATGACGGTGCCGACTACCGTGGCCGTCCGGTGGGTGCCCGCCGTCGTAAGGGTAACCGGGTCGGCCCCCGAGGTGCCGTCGTTGTTGTATTGGAGGTCGCTCTCCATCTGGATGCCGCGGGCAACATCGAGCCGAAGCAGGTAATTGCCCGGCGTGGTGTTATAATAGTACTTGCCGACTGTCAGATAGTACGTTCCATCGGATGGAATGGTGTAGTGGCTGATGAACGCGTCGGTCTTCGGGCCACTGTTGTCATCAGCGATCAGGTTGGCGTCGGAAGCATTACGCAATTGCACGTAGGGGTCGACGCTGTTCTCGGGTGTGTCTACACTCACGGACACGAGATCGCCCGCCAGGGCTTCGAAGCTGTAATAGTCGGGGTCGCTCCACCAGTTGTTGCTCGTCGTCGGATCCTGCGACCCGAGCACGCGGGCGGAGAAGTATCCGCTTGCGGCCGGGTCCTCGGCGAGCGTCAGCGGAGCGGCTTGGCCAATAGCGTTGTTTGATGGGCTCTCCAAAGGTACGGAGTAGACTGTCGATACGTAGAAGGTCCGTTGGTAGGGATCGCCGCCGATCAGGTCGCCGTTTCCGTCGAGGGTGTTGCCGACGGTATCTTTCATCGAGCTGTTGACGGTGAGCCGATAGTGGCCGTCGGGCAGGGGGCCGTCGCGCACGACGATCATCCCCAGCGACAAGCCGGAGCTGTACGACGACGACAACACGAGGTTGTATATCACGTCGTCACCGTTGTCGAACGTGCCGTCGCCGCCGTCGGAGCGCAGGTCCCACGTGTTCAGCGGATCGGCGGGGGCAACGTCTATGGCGTCGGGCACGCCGTCGCCGTCGCCGTCGGTGGGGGCGGGAAGCTCGATCAGCCCATAGTGGGCGTGGGTGACGTGGCGGTCTTCCCACGTGCCCCAGCCGTTCATGCGCGCATAGTCGTAGCTGCTGCTGTTCGGCTCGCCTGAGGCCCAGTTGGTGTATGCGACGGCATCGCCGCTTGCCCACAGCCATGTGCCGTTGAGGGCCACGTCTGTAAGACCGATCCACGGCCCATAGTTGCAGAACCACTTCTGCACGAAATCCTGCTCGGCCTGGTCGTCGATCGTCACAAGGTGCCCGCCGATCAACTGCGCATAAGTTTCGGCGGCGGTCCAGCTCATCGACGACTCGGTCACGAAATAATAATTGCCGTTGTAGGCGCGGCCGTACGGATTGAACGCGTTGACCGTCGACGCGTCCATGTCCTCGCTTATGTTGACCGTCAGCGATCCTAACATCTCGGCCGTTGTGCCGCCTTCTGCGGGGATGCGAGTTACAGAAGTCACTTTCGGAGGGATGCCGTCGGACCGCGTCACATCCAAAACATACCGCCCAAGGGTCCCCGAGCCCGAGTTGGCCTGTACCTGCGCGTAATAGTTGCCGTCGATGGCGATCGTCGCGGCGAAGTCGCCGTCGGTGGCGTCGCCGTCGTCGTCTGCTACCGGCGTGCCGCTGCTGTCGACCAACACCACGCGGCCGTCGAGCGTGCTCACCGATGGCAGGCGGAGGTCAAGCGACACCGTCTCGCCGGGGTTCATCCTGCGGAGGGCGAAACGGTCCACGTCGCCCGACGACATCATCGTGCCTGCTATCGTTGCGTTGCGTTCGGTGCCGGCCGTTTCGAATGTCAGCCCATTTGCTCCGCCGATGCTGTCGTTGCTGTAACTCCGATCGTTCTCCAATTGGATGCCGCGGGCGATATCCACCCTCAGTTCGTAGAGGCCGGGCACGGCGCTGTAGTAATACTTGCCTATCCTGACGTAGTAGATGCCGCTGGTGGGGATCGTGTAGGTCGGTGTGAGCGAATCACGGCTGCCCGGCCCGCCGCCGTCGTCAGAGGTCAGGTGGGTGTCGGATCCGTCTCGCAATTCAACGTAGGGATTGAGGTCGCTGTGAGGCGCGTTCACCGTCAGGGTCACCACGTCGCCGCCGAGCGCCACAAAGCCCCAGTAATCGGGATCGCTCCACCAGTCATTTGCGTTGGCCGGGTCGATCGTGCCGATGGCGAGGCCCATGATGAAACCACTGTCGGTCGGATCCTCCGCCAGAGGCAGCATGTTGGCCGTCACGCGCGCGTCGTTGAGTTCTACTTCTTCTGCGGGTATCGCGAGGGTGAAGCTCGCGTCATATACGTCGGCCGGATTTTCGCCGCCGGTTCCGCTGGTGTCCTGGTCCATCGTGTTGCCGGCGAGGTCGTCTATGCCCGGGCCCACAAGCACGCTGTATGCGCCGTTGACCGTCTGCACGGGAAAGGCGATCCGGAAAGTGTCGTTGCCCTGGTCCGTAACCGAATCGGGTGTGATCGCGCCGTCCGGCCCGGAGATGGCGAGGTCCGAAACGTCGAACGTGGCGGCGTCGATCGGCTCGTTGAAGGTAACATCAACCGAAGCGACGGGCAGCAGCACCTGGCCGCTGGGCGAATGAGAAACAACGACAGGGCCGGTGACGTCGACCGTTACGTTGATGGATACGGCATCGCCCGGCTCCTCGAGGGCGTTGACGGCGCGCACCTCCAGCGTATGGGCGCCCTCGCCCGGCGACAGCGCGACCGTCGCCGGCGTAACGGCAACCCAGACGACGCCGTTCAGTTGGTACTCGTAGCCCACGGCGCCGCCGCCGTCGGGCTCGGTCCATGTGAACACAAGCTCCGAGTCATTGGTGATACCGTCGGCAGCCGACGCGCCGGTATCATCGGCGAAAGCAAGATCACGCACCGGGCCGGGGGCTTCGGCTATCTCGGCGGCCCGGGCAATTCCAAATCCCGGCGGCGTGCATACTGCAAACATCAGAAAAACGACAAAAGCGGCGATAACGGCAAAAGACTTCATGCGCATTCCCCTTGCAAGAGTGACTGAGCGGGCCGGGTGGAAGCCCTTCGGAACCAGGCTGAGATGTAGCATATAAAACTACATGCCCTTTTCTGCTATATATAATAATACACCATGAACGTGTAAATGTCAAGCAAATGGGCACATATTCTCGTTTTTTTTTACGTCCCAAGAGTGGTTGGGCGTAAGACTGAGACAATGAGGCTATGTGTCTGTCGCCCTACGGGGGCTTCCCCCGAATCGTCCTCGTCATCGGAATGGATGTGCTCATCATTTTGTGGGAGGGAAACTTTTTGCAAAAAGTTCTCCCCTAACCTGACTTCCGAGGCAGGCCCACCTTTCAAAAGCTCTTGGGCTTTCAGAGGCCCGTCGCCCCGCCCAAGATGACCGTCATTGAGCGATTGAACACGACGAGCGAAGACGCTCGTATCTGTTTAGCGTGCGCGTACGAGTGGGCCGTCGTCAAAAGCGCAAGTATTCTTGGTTCTCAGCCCCGTTAGGGGCGTATTATTGTTAGCCCAGGGTGGCAACCGACCTTCTTAGGTCGGCGTGATCACCTGGGTAACGGCCACGCCCAAATGGACCAGCCCCGGAGGGGCGTACCTTTGTAGCAGAATCATTTTATAGCAGAATCATTCGTGGCATCCGCTTGGACAGAATCCACTGGATCAACCTGGACCACAAGACCATCACCCTCAAAACCATCCCCTAATGATTCTGCTACAAATGATTTTGCTATCAATCTTCACCATCGATCTGCGAGGGTCGCCCCTCCGGGGCTCAATCATTATTGTGTATCCGTTACCCAGGGCTTTCGCCCGCCTTGAGGCGGGCTGCCGCCCTGGGCTAACAATAAGGCGTCCCTTCGGGACTCAAGACGCAGGCGCAGGAGAAGCCGGTTGGCGCAACTTCCGCAGTTTGCTCTTTGAAAAACATCCGGATCCGTGGTCCGATGTTCTTTGACAAGCGCCCGTCTTTTGCTACAATGAGAGCAGATCGAGGCTGATTGCTGCAACGGATACCTTGGAGCACGTTAGGAGATCGCTTTTGCATTTCGCACCGAACCGAGTTGTAGTCGCTTTCTGCTGTGTGCTGCTCTGCTCGGCGTCGGCTTTCTGCGAGGAACGCCCCGAGTGGCAGCGCGGCTCGAGCGGCTTTCGCGGCATACTGAAGGACGTGCATTTCTTCAACGCGCGGCGCGGCATCGCCGTGGGCGAGCGCGGCGCGATACTCTCGACCACCGACGGCGGCGCCGAGTGGCAGGCGGTTGCAAGCCCAACCGCCGAAATGCTCTACGCGGTCGATTTTCCAACGCCGACAACCGGCTACGCATGCGGCAAGGGAGTGGTGCTCAAAACCGCCGACGGCGGAACAACGTGGAGCAGGCTGCCGTCGCCAACCGACCTCGATATCCTCTCCGACGTGCGGTTCACCGACGAGTCGCACGGCCTGATGGTGGGCGACGTCGGCGCGATATTCCTCACCGGCAACGGCGGCGCCACGTGGCAAAAGGTAGTTGGGCCCGTGACCCACTGGCTGCACCGCATCGAAGTGGTCGACGACAGCACCTTCCTCGTGGCGGGCTCGCGCGGCACCATACTGCGAAGCGCCGACGCCGGCAAGTTTCCCGCGGGCAGTTTCGGCGTGTGGTGCAACGGCACCTTCACCATCAAGGTGCCAGGCATAAAGGCCGTAAAGCCGCCGCGGGTGATCGGCGCAAGACACGAAGACGGCGAAGCATCAAAAGATCAGCCCCCGCCTAGCTACACCACGAACTACGCAGGCGGCGTGCTGACCATCAGCATCAAGGACAAAGACCCGGCAGCGCATCCGATGCTGGTATTCGAACCGCAGGACAAATCGGACTGAGGAAAACACGAGAAGTCTCAGCGGCACGTACCGCCCCGACATAGCACAGATGGCTTCACATCTTTTTACACACGCTTACGTCGGCTGACCGCGAATTGGCTTGCAGTAGGTGCGCTGATGGCGTACCATGATCGTTTATTAGTGGAGGTCTTATCCCGGTCACATATCATGTGCCATGATAAGCCGGGATGGTCCAGAAGGATGGCTGAGCAAGGATGAAAAGAGCACTATTGGTCGCAATTGGCGCGCACCTGCTTGCCGCCCTCGTTTACGGCCTTTCACAATACAGCCCCAAGCCGAGCCCCAACTCTCCCTCGCGCCCGCCCCCGCGCCCGGCGCGCAGCCAGATACTCATCGTCGAGGAGCAGCTTTCCGAGCAGGACTGCATGCTGGCCCGGCTCAGCACAAAGGTGCCCTACGGCACTGCAGTTGTGCGATATGCCCTCCCGCAGCCGGCGGAACTCGCGGGCTTTTACCTGCGCAATACCAGGCTGCAGCGCGCCAGGGTATTTCAACAGTTGGCCGGCAAATCTCACTCCCCCGGCAGGTTCTCCGTATATCCATCCGCAATCGTCAGCTCGGCGCCCGGCGGGCCGGGCCCGTCGATCGTTGCCGAAGGGGAAGGCTGGGAGCTTTTTGAGGTGATCCCGGCCGGCGGCGCAGCGGCCGCCACGAGGTCGACCGTGCATGAGTTCCACGTAGTCGACGGCTTCATGCGAAATGCATTCGGCGGCGCCGACGGCTGGAGCATATCCACCGGCCGATGGCAGCTCAATCAGTACGGTGGCGGCCTCGCCGACAGCAACACACAAAAGACAAATGCCGACTTCCAGAGGGCGGTCAACCCTTTCTCCGTAATCGCCTCGGCCAACGCCGGCGAGAGCGCGATGCTGGTGTACGACACCCCGGTTTCTCACGGCGACAGTTACCTCGCCGAAGCCTCGTTTTACTTCGGGAGCCCGAGCAAGCCGTCGGACACCGGCGCGCTCAAGAAGCCAATCCCAACGTTTCTTGTCGCACAGGGCGAGCTCGACGGCCCGCAGGTGGGCTTCGGCTGGTGGGCTGAAAAGATCGGCGCGCCCGCTCGATGGTCGTTGTGCTATCGGCTGAGCGACCAACCGTGGAGCGCGCTGAAATCGTGGACGCAGCGCCCCCCGCGGTGCACTTGGGTCCGCGCGGGCGTTGCCATCGACAACGGTCACGTGGCCGTGGCAATGCTCGACGGCCGCGAGCTCGGCAGATGCGAACTCGACAAGATGATCGACGGCAGTTTCCACATTCACACCGGGCTCGACGGCCTGAAAATCGAATTAGATGACGTCGCCGCGCGGCCGCTCGTATCCAGAGACGAAGACTACGGCCAGCCCGTTTATGTCAGGAGCAAGACCTTCTCCGAGAAGGCCCTCTACGGCCGCGACCGCGACCCTGAGCAGTTCGATCAGTGGGCCAAGGCCGCCAATACGTACGTGACAGCATCGGGCACCGACACCGTGCTCGGCCTGTCCGGGCGCCGTGCCACGCTGCGCATGCCCCTCTTCGGCGATTTCACCTACAGGTCAACGCCAGAACTGCCCAACGGCGACTACCGCTTCATCGCCCTCACGGATGTCGAGCCAAAGACCGTCGACGCCAGTGTCGCCGATTTCACGTTCAGCAAGACCGCCGCAGGCTGGCAGGTCCCCGCAGACCAATCCCCGCCCGCATTCACGCTCGAGTTCGGCCGCCGGAATGGCAACTTCGTTGTGAAAGACGGGAAAAACTGGAAGCCGCTGGATGCATCCTACAACGGCCCCATGCACCTGATGATCGTCTCGCCCTCAGCATTCGAGCCCGATCAGCATCGCATCTATTCCAAGTGCACGTGGAATGAACTGTTCGAGCAGTCGCCCTCCGGCTGGTACTGGGACAACGGCATGTTCGGTATGAACATCCGCTGGGCCTGCCAGGAGAATTGGAATTTCATGGCGGGCAAATCTCACAATCTGGCGGCGATGTTCAGCAAGGCCGCATACTACGGAGATCAGGAAATAGACTGCTTCATGGCGCTGAGCGCGGTGCTGCCCGGGGCGCGGCAATACTACATCCGCCGCGACCTTTGCGTGTCGTTTTGCACCGACGGCCGCAACCTCGACTCCGGCTACACACTGATGTTCGCAGCCGAGCACAACACGAAAACAGTGCTCCTCAAGCGCGGCCAGGAGATCGCCTCGACCACCGACCCTCGCTTTCTCATG
This sequence comes from Planctomycetota bacterium, assembly GCA_013202185.1. Taxonomy (GTDB): domain Bacteria; phylum Planctomycetota; class PUPC01; order JABMSA01; family JABMSA01; genus JABMSA01. The sequence continues at coordinate 3,744 of JABMSA010000387.1, read as the reverse complement.
CCCAAGGGTGGCAACCACGGCCAGGTCCACTGGTTGTGGTGGAATTTCGACCTCAAGAAAATGGGCGATCGCATCGTGGTGAAGTATAACGGCGCCACTATGTTCGACGTGACCGATCCGGACCCGATCGAGGGCGGCCACATAGCCTTCTGGACCATCGGCACCGGATTCGTGCTGTCTCGCACAAACATCGCCGCCGAAAAACGCGTCGATCACCCGGCCGTGGCGCTCGATGAACGTGCGAACAAGACCCACGCATGGGAACCGCTCGACCCCGATTCCGTGGTGATCCGCAAGGTGGAAGGCGGCGTAGAGGTACGCAACCCCATCGGCGGCGGCACCTTCGCGGCAAGAACACAAACACAGGTCGATCTTTCCAAAACTCCGGTGCTGGAGTTGCCGATGAGGCTGGACCCCGACGCCAAGATCAACCTGCACATCGAGATCGACGGCCGCCCGTGGCTTGTCCGCGTTTCGGCGCCGGTGCGGGAAATGGAATACCTGCTCACGCCCACAGCCGACAACGTCTTCCCGTTCGGCCGGCCGGTCATGAACGGCCGCCATCTAATCGCCCTGGTCCTGGGCGATGCAACGCCCCAGAACAATGTTCTCAGGTTTGATCTGGGCGGCATGCTCAAGAGAAAGGGCCTGTCGATAACAGGCACCAGGCAAATCACGCTCACTTTCGGAAACAGCAGCAACGCCGGTTACCTGCTGGCGGGCTTCTGGGGTAATCACGCCGGCACAACCTATTGCCTGGGCGATCCGAAATGGACCACCACAGGCCAGTGAATTCTGAATTTCGGAAGCCGGAGCAGCCGATGAAACACACACTGATCGCAACGTGCGCGGTTCTTCTTGCCGGCGCCCTGCCTCTTGCCATTCCACCGCGCGCTCAGGCGGCAAGCGACGAAATCGCCGAAGCCGAAGCAACCCTCACGAAGCAAGGATGCAAGCTCGCCCGCCTCAAGGCAGAGCCCGCAAGCGAAGTAGCCGTGCTGCGGTACACGTTGCAGGATCCGACGGAGCTTTCCGGGTTTTACCTGAGAAACACACAGCAGCGCCGCGCGAAACTGTTTCAGCAGTTCCGCATCAGCACACGCTGGCCCGCCGAACTTTCTGCATACCCCTCCGCAATCGTGTGCAGTACACACGATGGATCGGTACTGGCCACCATTGCACCAACCACGGGATGGGAGGCATTCGAGGTAGTGCCGCCGGCGCGGATGCCGTCCGTCACGAGGAAAATAGTTTACGAATTCGAAGCAGCCGACGGTTTCATGCGCGCGAAGTTTGCCGAAGACGACGGATGGAAAATAGTCGCCGGCCAATGGCAGCTCAACAAGCACGGCGCCGGCCTGCCCACAGAAAATCCGGCGTCACACCGGTCGGTCAATCCGTTCTCGGTAATTGGCAGCGCCGCGCCGGGCGAGATCGCCACGCTCGCCTACGACACGCCGACGTCCCACGGCGACAGTTACGTCGCGGAGGCGCGGTTTTATCTCGGCAGCGGGGGCGACGCGCTGGACCTCGCGGCGCTCCGCCGGCCCATCCCCACGTTCTTGATTGCGCAAGGCGACCCAAGCGGCCTGCAGGTCGGTTTCGGATGGTGGGCCGAGAGGCCCGGCGCACCCGCGCGCTGGTCGCTGTGCTACAGAGAGAAAACCTCCTCATGGACCGTGCTGAAATCATGGGCCGAACGCCCGCCCAGATGCACATGGACCCGCGTGGGCGTTGCCGTGGTCGACGGCCACATTCCTGTGGCAATGCTCGACGGTCGCGAGCTGGGTAGGGCCGACCTCGCCCGGATGGTCAGCGGCAGCTTTCAGATTCACGCCGGCCCCGAAGGGCGGCAGGTAGAGTTTGACGACGTGGCCGCCGGGCCGCTTGTGTCGCGGGAGCCTGAGCGCGGCCAGCCGATTTACGTCGAGAGCCGCAACTTCGCCACCAAGGCACTGCTGGCGGACGATCCCGCCCAGTTCAACTACTGGGCAAAGGCCGCCAACTGCTTCATACGAGCGTGGGAAAACGATCCGAAGCTCGGCCTGACCAGTCGCGCCACCGCACGCCTTCCATTCTACGGTAATTTCACCTACAGATCAACGCCAGGCCTGGCCAACGGCGACTACCGCTTCGTCGTCCTCAACAAGTTTGACCCGCGCAACGCAAACAAGAGGCCCGAGCCGGCCGATGTGGTCGCCGAATTCGCCTTCAACAAGTCGGATAGAGGCTGGCTGCCCGCAACAGGCAAAGGCACGCCCGCGTTCACTCTCGAGTTTGGCAGGCGCGATGGGAAATTCGTTGTCAAAGACGGCAAGAAATGGGAATCGCTCGGCGCCGCCTGCAGCGGGCCGATCCACCTGATGATCGCGCCGCCGGGGCATTTCATCCCCGAGCGACACAACGTCTACTCCAGTTGTACGTGGTATGAGCTGTTCGAGCAGGCCCCGACGCAGTGGTACTGGCACGACGGAATGTTCGGCATGAACTCTCGCTGGGCATGCCAGCCCGACTGGAACTTCATGGCCGGGCAGTCTGGCGCACTGGCTGCATTCTTCAGCAAGGCCGCATACTACGGCGACCAGGAATTCGAGTGTTTCATGTCGTTGAGAATGACCGTGCCCAAGGAACTCCATCACTACATTCGACACAGCCTGGGTGTATCGTTCTGCACCGACGGCCGCAATCTCGATTCCGGCTATTCCCTGATTTTTGGCGGCGAGCGAAACACAAGAACCATCCTGCTGAAACGCGGCAAGGAAATCGCCTCGACGAACGATCCGCGCTTCCTGATACCCGGCGGCACCAGCCCCTCCAACGTTCACCGCAAGTGGTGGAACTTTCACCTGAAGAAAGCCGGCAACCGGATCGTCGCCAAGCTCAACGGCACCACAATCTTCGACGTTGACGATCCCGACCCCATAGACGGCGGCCACCAGGCGTTTTGGAGCGTGGCCAACGGCTTCGTCGTCGCGCGCGTCAACACCATCGCCGAGAAGCGCATCGAGCGGCCGCAAAAGGCGCTGCGCGGATGGACGCAAGAGACGCACTACTGGAAGCCGCTCTACCCCGATGCCGTGGTCGCTCGCGAAACCGACCGGGGAATCGAAGTGAAGAATCCCGGCGGCGGAGGCACCTTTGCTGTAAGGGCAAACACCAGCGCCGACCTCTCGAACACGCCCATCCTCGAGATTCCACTGCGCCTCGATCCCGACGCCAAGGTGAATCTGCACATCGAGATCGACGGCCAACCGTGGCTGATTCGTATCTCGGCGCCGGTACAAGAAATGGAATACCTCCTGACGCCGGCGGCGGAGAACGTGCCATCCCTGGGCAGGCCCGTCATCCGGGGCGACGCACTCGATGCAATACTCCTGGCCGAAGCAGCCCCGCACAACGGCCTGCTCCGAGTCGATCTCGGCGGCCACCTGAGGCGGAAGGAAATACCCATCGAGGGCGTCAGGCAAATAACGCTCACCATCGGAAACAGCAGCAATGCCGGCTACCTACTCGCCGGCTTCGGCGGCAACCACGCCGGAACAACATACTGTGCAGGCAAACCCAAATGGACCAAGACAAGTCAACAACAAGCTCAACCCTAGCGATCCTGTTGCCGGCGCTGCTGATACTCGACGTCAGCGGCGCTGCTTTTCGCGGAGTGCCGGCGTCGCTGGGAATCCTGGCGCTGCTTTTCTTTCTGTTCCTTGTTTTTCGGCGGCAATCGCTGCGCGGACCATTGTGGCT
>JABMSA010000386.1 GCA_013202185.1 Planctomycetota bacterium | reverse complement strand
GGATCACCAGCCGCAATTGTGCAAGATCGGTGCCTTGCCCAGAATGAGGGAAGCTGTTAACACGTCCGCCGCTGAACGGCCATTTTCCGTTCCCGCCGGAACAGAGAGTGTTTTGTTCTCCGCTGGTCTCGGGGAGCCAACACGATTCAGTCGGTGATAATCTGCGGCTGTTTCTTCCTGAGGAAAACCTGGGCATTCGCGTTTTCGTAGACCTCGTAGCCATCAGGAATTCTGTCCAGGAGTTTGCCGCCGGTCTTCGTCGAGAAGAAATAGCGGATATTGCCCTTCCTGGTAGGCTTGCTGTGAAGGTAGTAGACTTTGCCACGGCGATTGGTGTACGTTACGGTCATTGCTATCTCCGTAGTGAATGTTCTACCGAAATGCCACCGTCATCTCGACACGAGGACCCTTCCTAAAAGTGCCAGGCACCGAAAAACAGAAAAACAGTTTCGTCTCCCGGCGGTACAACCGGCGCGGAGGCAGCCTTTTCTCGGACGAATAGAAGTCAAGAGAGAAGCCACGACGCCGCAACGCCTACTTCGCCGCTTCGTACTCCTCCATCCGAAATTTCTTCACGTATGGCCGGAGGTGCTCGTCGGGCGCGGGGTTGGCGTTGTCATATATCCTGACGGCGTGGATCTGGACGTCGCCCTTGATGTCGCCGAAATAGGCCGTGCCGTGAATTGCGGTATCGATTTCACGGTTCCCGCCCATTCTCACTCCCCACGGGATGCTGTTGTTGCTCGCCGCGAGGAATTCCGTGCCGTCGGGCGCGATGAGGTAGACCTCGCGCGTGAGCGGCCGGCGCCGCCAGCGCGCGACGGCACGGTACCGTCGGTCGACCTCGAACTTCAGCGGCTCGTGCATCCTTGCCGTGGCGCCGCCAACGGTGAAAACCTCTGAAGTCCACGTGAAGCCCTTGATCTTCACGAGCGCGAACGTCTCCTTGTTTGGCGTGAATTCGATTTCGATCTCGCCGGCGTCGGGTGCGATCATCGGCGGCCTGTCTTTTTTCGGGTAGCGTGCAACAGCGATGGCCGCAGCCTTCGCGCCGGGTTCTACCGCCTCCTCGTGGCGGACCTTCGACGGCGCCGCCGCTGGAACTTGCAGGCTGCCGTCCTTTGTAGTGGCGTTGCCGTAGGGGTCGGTGAGCTTGAGGGTGTACTTATACTGTGCGCCGGGCGTCAGGTCGCGCAAGATAACGCGCGGCCGGACGGAGAACCGCCAGCTTCGGCTGCGCTGCTCGGGCCGGCCGGGCGCCTCGTAAACGGCGCTGATCTCGGCCATCTCCGGGTTGACCGGCGTCTGCTGCAGGGGGACAGTAAGGACGGCGCAGTAGGAGTCCTTCGCGGGCAGCATTTCGGCCGTGAATGCCTCGTCGTCGATCATCGGCGGAATCGTGTCGGGCTTGTTCTCGAACACGGTGGGGCGGTACAGAGGATCGCCCACGTAGGCCGTTACCCAATCGAGGTAGTGGGTCGACATCAGCAGGCACTCGCCCAGCTCCCAGCCGCGAAACAGGTGGTGGTAGAGGATGCGGTCGTCCCACCAGCTTGCCGACGTTATATGCGCGCCGCCCTGCGCGCCGAGCCCGGCCGTGACGGTGGCGCCGGCCTCGATCATCTTCTCGAAATAAGTGGCGAACTGATCGTTGGATCGCTTCCAGCGGTTGCTCGACTTTATCGAGCACACGATGCTCCCGGGCAGCATGCCGTCCCACCCGACGATCTTCCCCTCGTCGTAGTAGTTCGGCCCGTTGCCGAAGTACGCCGAGAACATCATCGGGCGCTCGATTACCGGCGGCGGCTCGCTGAGTTTCGGCTGAAGCTTGAAGCCCGCCTCCTTCAGTTCATCGATGCCCAGCCGCACGGCCGGTTGGATCGGCAGGGGCCCGTTGAGGCGGTTGTAGCACGTGCCCAGCCGCGGTGTGAGGTAGCGGCTCGCGTAGATGGCGCCGTCGACCTGGCCGGCGGCGATGGCGGGCGAGGAGCCGTCGATCCGCATCGCCCAGTAG
>JABMSA010000385.1 GCA_013202185.1 Planctomycetota bacterium | reverse complement strand
TCGACGACGAGGACGAGGACGATTCAGACACGGAAAGAAACGGATCGACGACGAGGACGAGGACGACGACGAGGACGATTCAGACACGGAAAGAAACAGATCGACGACGAGGACGAGGACGATTCAGACACGGAAAGAAACGGATCGAGGACGATGCGGAAGACGACAGCTCCCACACCGGAATTCGGTTGAATACGATCCGCTTGTGCGCTACCCTCTTACCAGGACAAGCGCCCGCAAGAAACGCAGAGGAATAATGATACATTGGCGATTGTTGGTCGTTCTTATCCTTACGATCCTGTCGGCCGTTGGCTGCTCGCAGCCCGAGGCCGGGAACGCGCCCGACACAATTGTGCTTGGCGACTCGAGCCGTCCCGTTTACAGATGCCGGCTTGCATCGGGGCCGGTGAAAATCGACGGTCTGCTCGACGACGCCGCCTGGGAGGACGCGCCCTTCAGCGCCGAGTTCATCCGGCGAACCCACGTGGTGCCCCAAATGCCCGCGAGCATCGGCACCAGGATGAAAGTGCTCTACGACGAGCGCGCTCTGTACATCGCCGTGGAATGCAAAGACAGTGACATCTGGAGCACCTTCACCCAACGCGACGACCCCGTGGTTCTCGAGGAAGCGGCAGTGATCTACGTGGATCCGCTCGGCAATGGGCGCGACTATTTCGGCTTTCACATCAATCCGCTCAACGCACTGGTCGACCTCAAGCGCCGCAGCGGCACGCTCGAGACGCGCCCGAGAATCTGGCGGCAATGGAAGAGCTGGAACGGCGAAGGAATCGAACACGCTGTGCACGTCGACGGCACCGTCAACAAGCGCGGCGACGTTGACAACGGCTGGACGGTCGAGATTGCTCTGCCATTCGATGCGCTTGGCGTTCGACCGCGCCCCGGCGATCAGTGGCGGGTGCAGGTCGGCCGGATGAACCGGCCGCGCATGGGCGGAATAGTTCTCTCCTCTTGGACCAAGACCTCAACGCTGCACATGCCGAGCTGTTTCGGCGTGTTGGTCTTTCAGCAATAGAAAGCATGACTTCGGGACGATGGGATGGCAGGGATGCGGCGAGGCGCGAACTGCTCTCACAGTTTCTGCTTCAGGTACTTCCTCAGTCTTTCACCGCACTCATCATCGGCGAGGGCGTAATCCGCGAAGCACTTGAAGTAGCTCTCGAAGGTGCCGATGTCGTAGCGCTGGTCGGCGGGCGACATGCGCACGCCGTAGACCTTCCCGCCTTCTTTCAACAGCAACCGAATGGCGTCGGTAAGTTGTATTTCGCCGCCCGCGCCGGGTTGTGTTCGAGCGATGGCATCGAAGATATCGGCCGAGAAAACATAACGCGCCGCAATGGCGAGGTTGCTCGGGGCGGATTCGACCGACGGCTTTTCGATGAGGTCGGCAAGCTCGAACACGTCATCGTTCTCGCCGGCGACGGGCTTGGCGATGCCGTAGCGCACTACGTCTTTCTTCGGAACTTCCTGCAGGGCGACCACGCATGATGCGTTTTTCCGCTCGAAACAATTCATCAGCCTGGTGATCACGCTGGGCGGCTGGGCGGAGCGTATGATGGTGTCGCCGAGTGCGAGTACAAACGGCCGGCCGGCGGCAAATGCCTCGGCAAAACCGACCGCATGGCCCAGGCCCTTCTGCCGTTGCTGACGCGTGTAAAACAGTTCCAGGCCAAGATCATCGAAATCGATCAGCGGGACAAGCCCCGACTTGCCGTTGCCCTCGAGGCTGTGGATAAGCTCGGGATCGCGGTCGAAGTGATTCTCGATTGCGGTCTTGCGTTTGGCGGTCACAAAGACGACGTTCCTGAGCCCCGCCGATTTCAACTCCTCGACAACATGCTGGATAACGGGCTTGCGGCCAACGGGAAGAAGCTCCTTGGGCTGAGACTTGGTGAGTGGGAGAAGGCGGGTTCCTATCCCCGCCACGGGCACTACTGCGCTGCAAATCATGGGCGGCCCTGCACTGCACGTAAAAAAGCGTGCGAATCCAATTTGGCGTCTTGACACCGTTCGCATTCTGCCGGCTCGGCTTGATTATAGTTAATCGTGCTCTCTCTTTCAAGGTGCAATCGTAATTGCGGTCTTTCCGGTTATAGCGAGGGTGAACGTTGAATCGCCGCAGCCGTCTTGTCGCCCCGGCGGCACGCGGCGAAGGCGGGCCTGCCGCGCCCACAAAATAATCATGTATTCGCGCGGTGTACGCGCCGACATTCCGTTTGATTCTCAGGAAAACCCGAGTTAGAATTACTACAGAGAGTTTGGAGGTCGTATGATGAAGCGCATCGCATGTGTGGCGGCATTTCTAGTTGCGGCGGTTACGGCTCACGCGCAGCCGGCCGAGCAGGTGGGCATGGCCGTAAGGCTGCACAATTATGCGCGCGTGCGGCGCCTGGTCGGCGAATTCCTCACACAGATCATCCCTGACTATTACCATGACATGCCGGATCAGTGGCTGGCACCAATCCTCAACGACGACGGCATGACGAGCATCAACCAGCGTGGCGATTTTTGCCTGCTGGCCGTCGACACCCAGGAGGGCGTCGGCTGGGCTATGCTCGCGCCGGTCACGTCAAGGGGCCTCTACCTCGATGCGATCCGGGCGTACCTCGGCCGCGAAACCAAGCAAGACGGCGCCCGGGTTTTCACCGTGAAAGAGGTTGATGGCAAGGAGGCCGAAAAGAAGTTTTACGTACGGGTCGTGGGCCGCACGGCCGCCGCCTCCTACAACGCCGCCGCCTGCAAGGCAGCCGTAGCGATGCTCGAGAACGATCAGGTTGCGCAGCTCTTCAAGGCCGGCTACGACGCGCCTATCCAGGTACGCATAGCAAACAGCTTCATCAAGAAGCATCGGGAGCAGTTGTACCTGGCGTTGCTCGACATTCAACTGCTGGGGCTCTCCGGCCTTGGCCCGCCCAACGCCACCGTGCTGGCCGAGTCTTATACCAAAGATGTAGTCGCCGCCGCCCAGCAGATAGAAACCCTGCACGCAGACATCACGCCCGCGGCCGGCGCCGTGAGCGTCCGGCTTACCATCCGCCCTCGCCCGGGAACGCTGCTCGCGGCACTCATGGCCGCACAGCAGCCGATGAAATCCAGCCTGCTCGATTTGCTGCCGGGCGAACCGGTTTTTGCATGTGCCGGGCGCGTTGAATCGCTCGACGAGCTTCAGATGCCCTACGCGGACCTGACAAAGAGGCTGTTCACCGTTCTTCCAAAGAAGGTGGCTCTCGCGGGCATGGCCTCGAAGCTTGCGGCCGAACGGCTTCAGTCGTTCAGCTCGGTTTTCGCCGGTCACTTTGCTGCGGCACTCGTGCAGCCCCCGGACGATTCCTTTGGCGTCGATTACCTGCGCGTGTACGAAGTAAACGACCCGGCAGGAGCCAAAGACGGATTTGCCCGGGCGATAGCCGAGCGCGCCAAGTTGCGGGCCACCGTCAAGCCCCTGCCCGAAAGCGAGCACGCCGGGCACAACGTCCTAGCCTACAAGATCGCGGAACCCCCGCCAGCCGGGAAGAAGCCCGACTTCGCAACGGTGTGCGCCGCTTTCGTCGACAAGTTCATGCTCGTGGCATCGGGCAAGCACTCGGAAGCCAACATCCGCAAGATGATCGACGCCTGCGCGGGGAAGCCGTCGGCGCCGGCCGTTGCGAAAGCGCCCTGTTTTGTTGCGGGCACGGCGGACGCTCCAAAGGATGCCTCGGCGGCGGTGTTCTTTTCGCTCACCGGCTTCCTGCACTGGGCGGGCCAGTCGGATATTCCAGGAATCGCGCAACTGAGGGAAATCGGGCCCGCAAACGGAATCGCAGCATGGCTCGTGCCCGGCGAGGGCGCGTTCTCGATATTTCTGCGCTTGCCGGCCGACGAGTTTGTGGAGCTGCGCAAGGCTCTACTCGGCGATTCCGCCATACTGACAAGACCCCCGGCGCAATGAATTCGGAGATTGTGTTATGGATGACGAAAGCATCGAGCAGGCAGTGCGGCAGGGAGGGCTGCTCACCGAAGAACAGATCGAGCAGGTGCGCGAGGCCGTTGGCCGGGCCGCCGATCAAGACGAGGAACTTTCGTTTCTCGATGCCGCCGTGCGCGAAAAAGTGCTGACCGAATACCAGGCGGAAGACATTCGAAAGCAGGCAGAGCGCGAGATTTCGACATCCGAGACGGAAGACATCTCGGAAGCGATCCCCGCCGGCCTGCCAGAGGCCGAAGAGGCGCCGCCGACCTCCGAAGCAGACGCGGCCGACGAAACCGGCGAGCCTGAGTCAGATGAAGACGCCACCGCAACTCAGGAGCTTCCCGAACCCGCAGACGCGCCCGAAACCGAAGGGGAGGCGCTCGCCGCCGCCGACAAGCTGTCGCCGTTGCCCATCGTCATCGGCATAGCGGCTCTGATTATTCTCATCATTCTCGTGGCGATACTCAACCGCCCTCCGGGCTGACCCCTCTCGGCCCGGGGGCGTTCATCATCGATTCTTACGGTGTCAGGCACCGTAAGGATCTTGCCGGGGGGCTTTGGTTTCCGCGCCTGCCGTTTTTTCACCTGCACTCAAGACCGGCCTCCAGTACGCCCGTGCTGCGGCAAGATACCAC
>JABMSA010000384.1 GCA_013202185.1 Planctomycetota bacterium | reverse complement strand
TTCAAACGGAGGCCCGAGGGCGGGTCGTCGATGAATGGAAACTCCGCGCAGGCGGGCCGGACAACCACTGGCTGGACTGCCTGGTCGGCTGCGGCGTGGCCGCATCCATCCAGGGTGCGGTGCTGCCCGGTACGGACGCCAAATCTCGGCCGAGGCGTCAGCGACTCAAACTGTCAGAACTCCAAAGGACCAAGAGGTAGATGTCGACGCAAAAAGACAGTCAACAGTCGCCTCCACGACGCGGCCTGGAATGCCCGGATTGTGGCTGTGCCCATTTCCGCGTACTCTACACGCGCCGGGCCTGGGGTGGTCGTCTACTGCGTCGTCGGGTCTGCCGCCACTGTGGGCGGCGAGTGACGACGTATGAGCAGTAGAGCAGCTACTCTATCCCGTACTTCTTGCGGAAATCGCCAATCCAATCCTGATGTTTCTCCGACCCGGCGATGTGTTTCGATAGCCTTTGAATGCTGAGTGATGCGACCTTCGATTGGTATTCTTCGGGCACATATTTCAGCAGCATGGGCATCAATCCGCGATTGGCGCCATTGGCCTCGCAATGGAACACGGGGCTTCGTTCATCGTGCAGGAGAACGAAGATCCCGCCATATTCGAGAGCAAACAAAAGCTCACGGAAGAATTGATAGTAGGTCGCCAGAACGCACAGCCCCTCGCCGGCCGCCAATTCCGCCACGCCGTACTTCTCCGCCAGCATCCAATACTTGCGACCGATGTGATGCAGGTAACAGCGGCTTATATCGCCCAGAGGGTTCTCACCACTGCAGTCGCCCTTGCCAAGAACACTGCACCCGCCGAACTCGCGTTCCATCAGTTTTGATTCGATAAACACCACCGGGCGCCCGCCGCTATCTCTCAATGCGATGTCGATTGATGTCGGTTGGCCGGAGTCTTCGTTGAATACCTCTCGATCTTCGAATTCAAAAACAGCGTCGTGGATTCCCTTCCCGCACTCAACGCCCACGTCGTCAAGTGCATCGATGAGCGGCCGGTAGTCGTTACGGACAATAAGCGGCCCGACAAGATTGAACGCCATGGCCTGACTGCTCAACCCGTGGTGCAGGTACTTATGCAGAGGGAACGATTTTCCCGCCGTTTCGCATTCGGCCTTGCATCGCAGGATATATTCCGCCACTTCCGGCAGGATCATGTTCAGCGGCCAATGCTCCCGCTTGTCCAGGATGAACGAGTAGCGAGAATGCCGAGGCAGGCCCTTCTCGTCGAACCATGCGGTTGCGATCTTTCGCATGGCCTTCTGGTAGGCTGCATAGCGGGGGAAAGGCCACGTTTTCGCAAGCTGACGGCTATTCATATTAGTTCTCGATTCGGGGACAATACGTAATCATGCCTTATGCTTGAACGAAACACAATAATTATGTCTTGTGTTCCCGGAACCCAGAAGACTGCCTGTCTACTTACAACTCACTACGCTTCAACTTTCTCGCGCAGCGCGGTGTCCCCCGAATTGAAACCCTCTCATTCTCCCTTGATATCCTGCCACTCCCTGAGCAGTTTACGGTCGAGTTTGTACACCTTGTGTCGCTCAGATATCTTGTGGTCTGGATCGGCTTCGATCTGTTCCCGTATCTTCGCTCTCTGGCCTGACGGGATATTGCTCTCGAATCCTCCGATTTCGATCGCGCGAGTATTGATCTTCTCTTTCATGAATTGAAGAATGCAGTCTTCTGTGGCGTTGCAGTCCACCTTGCCCTCTGTGAAGATGACGTTGCCTTCGATGAGCTTCGACTGTGTGAGGACTGTTTCCAGAGGTACGTCCGAAGCGAACGTTGCAACATATGGGAGCTTCACGAAGCTGATGTTCAACTTCGTGTCCGGTGGTAGAATCCAATCAAACGCAAAGCCGTCAATCGCGGAGAACCAGTATGTATTGATCCCGGGCGGGTAGCCTCGATCGAGTGATTCGACGGGATGCAAGAATGCAACGTACAGATAGACGCGGGTTTGCGAGTATTTCTCAGAGAGACAGACCTGTTTCAGCCGCTCAAGGAGCGTCCCTAATCCGGCATCCGTTTTACCGTTCTCGTCACACAGATGGGTCAGGTAGCGGAAGTGCAGGGACGCCAGAAACAACCCAAATCTTTCGTCGTACTCAAATAGCTCTTTGGCACCGTTCCGGTAGGGGTCGTAGGCGGTTTTGCAGAAGTAATGCTCCCATTTCGAGAAGCGGGCCTCGCAACCTTCGCACAGGTACGGTCTCTTGATCCCGTCCTGGATAGGCTTGCTAGGCCGACTAGAGTGTCTCAACGTCTTCACCGGCGTTCCCTGCTTCATGCGCTTGAAGACGAATCGTGAGATGATATGGCTGTTCTCGATGGGAGGCTCCTGTTCGCAGAGAATGCAAAGACCCATTTGTCTGCTCCTGTCGCTGCCTATCGAATCACT
>JABMSA010000383.1 GCA_013202185.1 Planctomycetota bacterium | reverse complement strand
TGGGTCTGTGGGTGTCTGCCAATCGTCCTCGTCCTCGTCGTCGTCGTCGACGTCGATCCGACTTCCCCGCTGGGTTCTTGGACCGTGCCCACGCGCGCGCCTGTGCGCATTTGCAGCAGATCAGTGGGTCTGTGGGTCTGTGATGCCGGCACGCCCGGGCACTCCGCATAAGAGGAATCCCCCGCCCGCGGCCCGCATCTAATATTTGCCCGGGCAATTCTTGATTCGGAAGCCCGGGAGCCATATAATTGGACTCAAAGCGACCGATAATCAGTTGGCGGCCCAAACTCACGGTGGGCGGCCCGATTGCGAGGTACATTCTGCATCTGCTTATGGTGACCACACCGGCTGATCAACCCTGTCGCTGCGCCCGGCGTGCGGCGGCGTGGATCTTTATGTTTCTCGCGATGTCGCTGTTCCTGACTTCGTGCGCCCGTTACCGCCCACACAAGGCTGTGCCTCCGCCGATCGACCTGCCGAATAGGTTCTCCGAAACACCTGAGGCCGACGCGGCAATTGCCGAAGCTCAACCGAGCCCCGATCGCTGGTGGGAGGCGTTTGGCGACGACAAACTCGCCGAGCTGATCGGGCGGGCGCTCGCCGATAACTTCAGCCTCCGCCAGGCGTGGGCGCGCCTCGAGGCGGCGATTGCACTCGCCAGAATCGAAGGGGCCGCACGATGGCCACAGGTCAATGTAGATGTGGGCGCCGGTAGAGACAGCCGTGTCGTGAAACTCGGCGGCGCAACGACGAGGGTACGCACGGACACGAGGTCGGTGACTCCCGCGGCCTCGTATGAGATCGATCTGTGGGGCAAGCTTCGGTTTGGCACGGCCGCCGCGCGGCTCGAGGCAAGAGCCGGCCGACACGATCTCGATGCCGCGGCAATGACGCTCGCGGCAAACGTTGCCGACGTATATTTCGCTATCATCGAGCAGCGCGCCCGCATCAACCTCATCGAACAGCAATCGAATGTAAACCAGACGTATCTGGACCTCACGAAGCTGCGGTTCGGGCAGGGCCAGGCTTCGGCGCTCGATGTGTATCAACAGCGCCGGCAGGCCGCTTCAGTGAGCGCCGAGCTTCCGCTGGTGAGGTCGCGCCTCGAGGTGCTCGAGCACCAGTTGGCTGTGCTGCTGGGCCAAACGCCCGACACTGATCTTGGGATCGATCGTGCCGTACTGCCGAATCTGCCGACCGCCCCTCACGCGGGCATCCCGGCGGAGCTTCTTAGGCGCCGGCCCGACGTCCGCGCCGCCGAGCTGCGGGCGGTCGCCGCCGATCATCGAATCGCGGCCGCGATAGCCGACCGCTTCCCGAGCCTGCGCCTGAGCGCCAGCCTGCCGTTTCAGGCCGCCACCTTCAGCGATGTTTTCGCCGAGTTTGTGTGGAGCATCGGTGCGGGGCTTGGCGCACCGATCCTCGACGGCGGCAGACGCAGGGCCGAAGTAAGCCGCACCAGGGCGGTACTGGCCGAACGGGTCAACAACTACGGCGCCGTGCTGCTGACCGCCCTGCGGGAGGTGGAAGACGCCCTTGTGCAGGAGCGCCGGCAGCTCTCGTACCTCGAGCGGGTCGACGAGCAGGTGCAGATCGCGCGCGAAACGCTCAGGGAAGCGCGGGCGCGCTACGTCAACGGCCTTGGCGATTACCTGCCCGTGCTCACGTCTCTGGAAGCCCTGCAACAATTGGAACTGCTGCAGTTGCGCGAGAAGAAGCGCCTGCTGGAACATCGCATACAACTCTACCGCGCCCTGGGAGGGTCGTGGATGAGCCAACTGCAGCCGGCGGACCCCGGCACGAAAGCGGTGGCAGAGAACGACGGGGAAGAAAAATGAAAGAGTTGAGAATTGTTTTGCAGATCATGCTCGTTATGGTGGTTCTCGCCGCGGGGGCCGGCGGTGCATACTGGCTCCTTAAGAATCCGCGCAAGGCGAAACGCGCCGAGGTGGAGGCCAAGCCTATGCTCGTAAGAACCATCCCGGCAACACCCTCGCGCCAGAGGCTCGAGGTGACGGCGATGGGCACCGTTGTGCCGGCGATGGAGATAGAGCTGCAGCCACAGGTAGCCGGGAGGATCATCGAGCAGAGCGCCGAGCTTCTGCCCGGCGGACGCTTCGAGACGGGCGATGTGATAGCGCGGATAGACCCGCGCGACTACGAGCTTGCCGTCGAACAGCAGCAGGCGCTGGTCCAGCGGGCACGCTTCGAGCTGAAGGTGGAGCAGGGGCGCGGGGCCATAGCCGAGCGCGAATGGGGCCTGCTCGAGACCGACGTGCCAACAACAGAAGATGGCCGCAGCCTCGCCCTGCGCAAGCCGCACCTGCAAAACGCCAAGGCGGCCCTCGCCGCCGCCGAAAGCGCACTGAAAAAGACGAAGCTCGACCTCGAGCGCACCACGCTCCGAGCACCGTTCAACGCACTCGTGCTCAAGGAGGCCGTCGACGTCGGCCAGTTGGTGTCGCCACAGACGCGCCTGGCAACGCTCGTCGGCACCGATTCGTTTTACGTGCAGGTTTCGGTGCCGGTAGATCGCCTGGGCTCGATCAGAATCCCGACGACAAACGGCCGGCCCGGCGCCCGGTCGAAGGTCATCCATTCGCTCAGCAACGGAACGTGCAACGAGTGCGAGGGTCGCGTGGTGCGGCTGTTGGGCGATATCAGCCCCGCCGGCAGGATGGCGCGGCTGCTCGTGGAGATCGAAGACCCGCTGGGCGCGGGCAAGGCTCCGCTGCTGCTGGGGGCCTACGTGCGCGTCGAAATCGAAGGCGGGCGGCTCGACGGCGTATACGAACTGCCGCGCAGAACCATCCGCGAAGGCGGCCGCGTGTGGGTGGTGAACGCCGACGATCAATTGGAGGTGCGGCAAGTGAAGATCGCTCACGGGCGCACCGATACCGTAATCGTGAGCGAGGGCATCGCGGAGGGCGACAATATCATCACCAGCCCGATTGCCACGCCCATGCCCGGGATGCGCCTGCGCGTCGAACAGATCGAAGACGACGAGGAGAAGAGAACGCCTGCGAATGACTGAACTGCATGAAAAGAAAGGCCCGATCGCCTGGATGGCGAAGAATCCGGTGGCAGCCAACCTGCTGATGGTATTCCTCATCCTTGGCGGGTTCCTCAGCAGCCTCAAGATCAAGCAGGAGGTCTTCCCCGAGCTGGCGCTGGACGTGGTGCAGATACTCGTGCCATACCCCGGGGCAAGCCCCGAGGAGGTGGAGAAGGGCATCATCAAGGTCGTCGAAGAGGAGGTCCGTGGGCTGGACGGCATCGAGCGCGTGACGGCCACGGCGTCCGAAGGCTTCGGCTCGGTCATCGTGGAATTGCTCCTCGGCACGGACGCCAACAAGGCGCTGCAAGACGTCAAGAACGCCGTCGATCGCATCGTCACATTTCCTGAACTCATCGAGCGGCCCCGGGTAAGCCTTCTCAGCCAGCGGCGAGCGGCCATATCGCTGATGGTGTACGGGGACCTGGAAGAGGGTGCTTTGCGCCGCCTCGCCGAGCAGGTCCGCGACGAGCTGCTGGCGCACGACGGCATCACGCTGGTGGATCTGACGGGCGTGCGGCCGCTCGAGATCCGCATCGAGATTCCGCAGGAGACCCTGCGCAAGTACAATCTGACGCTCGGCGACGTTGCGGCGAAGGTGCGCCGCGCGGCGCTCGAGCTGCCCGGCGGCGGCGTGAAAACGCAGGCCGGTGAAATTCTGCTGCGCCTCGCCGAACGGCGCGATGCCGGCGCCGACTTCGCAAGCATCCCAATCCTCAGCGACAACGACGGCACCGAGGTGCTCCTTGGCAATATCGCCGGGATCGTCGACGGTTTCCGCGAGACCGATGAGGCGTCGTCGTTCAACGGCAAGCCGGCGGCAAAGCTCATGGTTTACCGCACCGGCGATCAAACGCCCATCGAAGTGGCCGACACTGTAAAGAAGTACATAAAGCGCTTAGACAAGGCGTTGCCCGAGGGTGCGGGCGTCGCCATCCGGCGAGATTGGTCCGACATTTACCGCCAACGGCTGAGCCTGCTGTTGCGCAACGCCTACCTGGGCCTTGTGCTCGTGCTGGTGCTGTTGGGCCTGTTCCTCGAGGTCCGGCTTGCGTTCTGGGTAACGATGGGCATTCCCACGTCGTTTCTCGGCGCGATGCTGCTGCTGCCGGGTTACGACATTTCAATCAACATGATATCGATGTTCGCATTCATAATGTCGCTGGGGATGGTCGTCGACGACGCGATCGTGGTGGGCGAGAACATCTACGAAATGCGGCAGAGGGGCGTCTCGGGTGCTGCCGCGGCGATCGCCGGTGCGCGGCAGGTAGCGATGCCGGTGACGTTTTCGATTCTCACAAACATGGCGGCGTTCATGCCGATGTTCTTCGTTCCCGGGGTGGCGGGCAAGATGTTCCGAGTGATTCCGGCGGTCATTGTATCAGTGTTTTTCATTTCGCTGGTGGAGTGCATATTCATACTGCCGGCGCACCTCAGGCATCAGCGCAAACCGGCGCAGCATGGCGTGAGGGCGGCCCTCAGGCGCGTGCACGCGCTGCCAGGGCGTGGAATGCGCTGGTTCATAGATCGCGTTTACGCTCCTGTGCAGCTCTGCGCTCTGCGCTGGCGCTACGTTACCATGGCCATCGGGGTCGCTGTGCTCGCGACGGTAGTGGCGTTCTTCGACAGCGGCCGCATCGCGTTCCGTTTCATGCCGTCGGTCGAGTCCGAGATGATCCGGGCGCGCGCGGTGCTGCCCTACGGCTCGCCATGGGAGAGAACCCAAGAAGCGGCGGGGCATCTCAAGACCGCCGCGAAGGAAGAACTCGAGGAGCACGGCGGCGACGCCATCACAAAGGCCATCTACTCGCAGGTTACGGGGCACATTGCGGAGGTGGTGGTTTCCCTGGTGCCGGAGGATCAGCGCGAGATCACGGCGACGAAATTCGCGGGGCTGTGGCGCGAACGGACCGGCGACGTGCCCGGCATCGAGCTGCTCACGTTCAGCGCCAACATCCACGGCCCGACGGGCGGCGCGGCGATAGACGTGGAACTCAGCCACACCGACATCGGCACCCTCGAGCGCGCGGCGTCGGACCTGGCAAAGAACCTCAAGAACTATGCCGGCGTAAAGGACATCGACGACGGCTTCGCGGTCGGCAAGCCGCAGCTCGATTTCACGATCAAGCCCGAGGCCGAGAGCCTGCGGCTGACCGCCGCCGAGCTTGGCCGCCAGGTGCGCGACTGTTTCTACGGCGCCGAAGCCCTGCGCCAGCAGCGCGGCCGCGACGAGATCCGCGTGATGGTGCGCCTGCCCGAGGCCGAGCGCAGCAGCGAGCACAGCCTCGAGAACCTCATCATCCGCACGCCGGAAGGCGGCGAGGTGCTCTTTGCGGAGGCGGCCGAGATCACGCGCGGACGAGCCTACACCGAAATCAAGCGGGTTGACGGGCGGCGCTCGGTGAACGTGACCGCCGACGTCGTGCGCGGCGCCGGTGACCCCGGAAAGATCCTCGCGGATCTCAACGAGAACTATCTGCCGAAGCTTATGGCGACATACCCGGGGCTCGGCCGCGAGTTTGCCGGCGAAATGCGCGAGCGGGAGGACGCCTTGCACAGCCTGCTTCAGGGCTTCATGGTCGCGCTCATTGTGATCTACGCGATGCTGGCCATACCCTTCAATAGCTTCGTCCAGCCGCTGATCGTAATGGCGGTGATCCCATTCGGGATGGTCGGGGCCGTGGCGGGGCACATGATCATGGGCTACGATCTCAGCATTATCAGCATGTTCGGCATAGTTGCGCTGGCGGGGGTGGTCGTCAACGACTCGCTGGTGCTCATCGACGCCGCCAACAAGAAACGCCTGGAGACCGGCTCGGAGTTCGAGGCCATCTCCTACGCCGGCAAGCGGCGTTTTCGCCCGATAGTGCTCACATCGCTCACAACTTTCCTCGGCCTCACGCCAATGATATTCGAGACATCCATCCAGGCCCGGTTCCTGATCCCGATGGCCATTTCACTGGGCTACGGAATACTCTTCGCCACGCTGATCGCGCTGCTGCTGGTGCCCTCGCTCTACCTCATAGTCGAGGACCTCAGGCGAGCGGCGCGGTGGTTTTTCTCCACGAAATAGCGCCCACAGCAGCCCTCAAGTCTTCCAGGGGCTCGCGCCCGCTATGTGTTTAGCGTGCCTACGTGCGGCATATACTCGTCCTGGAAGGCCCCCGCTGGCCTCGCGCCAGTGGCGCCAATGCTTTTGCACTACACAGCCGCATAGGAGGAATCCCCCCGGCCGCCGGCCCGAGGCCGATGGGGGCGTTCCCAGAACTGAGACATGTCATGTTGCACCACGCTAAACACATAC
>JABMSA010000382.1 GCA_013202185.1 Planctomycetota bacterium | reverse complement strand
GAGTAAAGTTCCCGCTTACGCAGGCCCCTCGCCGCTTCATGCGGCAGGTGAATAAGTTCGCCGTCGCACCGTTCAGTCGTGTACTCCCCGAACGTTCATGCATAACTGCCAGGCCGATTTGCCTTTCGCCGACGAACTTCCGCTCCTGCCGGACGAGCCGGCAGGGGGCGGGTGTTGGGGGCAACCGGTACTCGCTACCGAACTTTGCTTCCTGCCGGTCAAGCCGGCAGGGGAGCCCGGCACAAAGTCGGCGAACCTGCCACGAGGATAGGCAGCGCCTCCAGAACCGGGGCCGCCCACTCGCTCCACGCTAAACACATACCTGACACCGTAAGGATCGACATCTCCTCTTGCTTACGGTGCCTAACACCGTAAGGATCGGCATCTCCTGTCGCTTACGGTGCCTGACACCGTAAGGATTGGCATCTCCTTTCGCTTACGGTGCCTGACACCGTAAGGATTGGCATCTCCTGTCGCTTACGGTGCCATTACACCGTAAGCTCACTGCCCGCCATTGGCCTCTTCCACTACAACAACCGGCGTCCGGTCATGCAGGAGATCGTTGCCGCGCACTACGACGAGGTCGCCGGCTTTCACGTTTCCTTTTACAACCTGAATGCGCTCTGCGGCGGTGGCTCCCGTCTCGATCATTACCTTTCGTGCGATGCCGTCCTTGACGACGAACACAAACGCATTGCGGTTGCGCTCTACAACGGCGTCCGCCGGCACGAGCGTTACGTTGGCCTGCCGGCCGGTGATGATCCTCATCCGCGCGAACATCCCCGGGCTCAACAGGCCGTAAGGATTGTCGATGACCACCTGCGCGGGGAAGTTTCGGGTTTTCGCGTCTGCCTCGGGGTTGATGCGCACGAGTGCTCCGCTGAATGTTTTCCGGGGCATCGGATCGACTAGCACCTCCACTGGCATCATCACTTTGACGGCGGGCCGCTGTGCCCCGGGAATGTTTATTCTCACTTTGACCTGGCTTACGTTCACGATTTTGAGTATGCGATCCCCTACGTTGACCCAGGCGTACTGATCGGCAAGTTTTTTCGACACTGCGCCGGGAATGGGTGAAATGATCGTGGCGTTGGAGAGTTTCTCTTCGGTGCGGTCCAGCTCCGCCTGCCTGAGGCGCACGTCGGCCTCGGCCCGCGCGATCTTCTCCTTGCGCGGCCCCTCGCGCGCGAGTTGCAGTGACGCTTCAGCCCTTTCCAACCGGGCCTGGTGGGCGAGGTAATCGAGGTGGGCGTTGTCGACGTCCTCCTGGCTGGCGGCGTCGTCGTCGAGGAGTTGCTTGTGGCGTTTCCAGCTTAGCCGCGCCTTTTCCGCCGCTGCCTTGCGCTCTGCCACTTCCGCTTCCTTGATACGTATCTCCATCGGCCGCGATCCGGCCCTCAGCTCCTCCAGGAGTGCCCGGTCCGAGGCAAGCCTGGCGCGTGCCTCGTCAACGCTTATCAGAAGGTCGGTCTTGTTGAGTTCGCAGACGATCTCGCCGAGCTGCACGCCGTCTCCTTCGGAGAGCCTGAGCATGATGATCTGTTCGCTCACCTCGGTGCGGATGGTAACCTGTTCGATGGGGGCAATGCTGCCCGTCACGAAGATGCAGGTTTCGACTTCGCCGGTTGTGACCCGCGCCACGACTACGGGCACGGGGCCGCCAAAGCCCGGAACTTCTGCGCGGGCATGCCCGCGACCACACACAAGCGGGCACAACGCGAACACGGCAACAAGAACATGTCCTGGTCTGAAATGCGGCTTCATTGCGGGCCGGCCTCCGTCCGTTCACAATATCGGCATGAGATATTCGGATTCACCCGAATATAACTTGCACCGGCGTGCATTTGTGCCGTAGATTGAGGTGGCAACGTGAGGCGGCGTGCCTGGCGGGCCGCCGTGGTTGCCCAAACGAAGAGCGCGGAGGAGGGCTGCAGGTGCCGAACAGAAACAACCGTAGGAAGGAGAAGACGCCACGCGGCAATGTTGGGCCGCAGGAAACTGGCGCGTCGCCCGGGGGATGGGGCAGATGGATCCTTCCGTTGGCCTTGCTGCTGTTGCTGCTTGCGTTTATGAGCAGCACCAGGAAGGAGCAAGGCACACGCATACCCTATTCCGTATTCAAGGGTCAAGTTGAGGCCGGCAACGTCGAATCCGTCGAGGCGGAGAGCGACAAGCTGTGGGGGCGCCTGCGGCAGCCGATCGAGGTGGACGTGCCCGCGCGGGGAAAGGACGCCCCCGTAAAGGAGACCGTCGAAGAATACCGCACAACGCTGCCGCCGTTTGGCGATGAGCAACTGATGGCTCAGCTCGAGGCCGCAAACGTGGAGGTGATTTCACACGGCGAAGGCAGCCAGTGGTTCGGCAGCATCATGATTGCGCTGCTGCCGTTGGGCTTGTTTGTGGGCGTGTGGTTCTTGCTGATGCGCCGCGCGGGGCGGCAGCTCGGCGGCTACAGCGCGATAACCAAGTCGCGGGCCAAGCTCTTTTCGCTGGAGCGCCCGCGTACAACCTTCGATGACGTCGCCGGGGCGCACGAGGCGAAAGCCGATCTGAAGCAGGTGATCGAGTTCCTCCAAAACGCCGAGCCCTTTCGCAGGCTGGGCTGCAGTGTGCCAAAGGGGGTGCTGCTGATGGGGTCGCCCGGCACCGGCAAAACGCTCCTGGCCCGGGCGGTCGCCGGCGAGGCGGGAGTGCCCTTTTACAGCATCACCGGCTCCGATTTCATGGAGATGTTCGTGGGCGTGGGCGCGGCACGCGTGAGGGACCTCTTCGAAGCCGCAAAGCGCACCGCACCGTGCATTGTTTTTCTGGACGAGCTGGACTCGGTGGGCCGGCGGCGCGGAACCGGCATCGGCGGCGGGCACGACGAACGCGAACAGACCCTCAACCAACTGCTGTCGGAAATGGACGGCTTCGAGGAAAACCAGAACATAGTAGTCATGGCTGCCACCAACCGGCCCGATATCCTCGACCCCGCGCTGATGCGGCCGGGCAGGTTCGACCGGCGAATCGTCGTCGACATGCCCAACCTGGCCGACCGCAAGGATATTCTCGCCGTGCATGCAAGGCACGTGCCGCTGGACGAAGGCGTTGACCTCGCGGTCATTGCGCGCGGCACCCCGGGTATGTCGGGTGCGGACCTCAAGAACCTCGTAAACGAAGCGGCGCTGCTGGCTGCGAAGCAAGGCAAATCGAAAATCGACGCGTCGGACTTCAGCGAAGCGCGCGACAAGGTGCTTATGGGCAGCGAACGCCAAAGCCTGCATCTCAACGATGAAGAGCGGCACGCCGTGGCACATCACGAGGCCGGCCACGCGCTTGTTGCCTTCCTCGCACCGCACTCAGACCCCATCCACAAGGTCACTATCATCCCCCGGGGGCAGGCGCTCGGCGTTACGCAACAATTGCCCACAGACGAGCGTCACAACTACACGCGCAGCTACCTCAAGGCCCGCCTCAACGTGCTGTTGGGCGGCAGGGCGACCGAAGTGGCTGCGCTTGGGTCGATCACCACCGGGGCCGAAAACGATCTTGTTCAGGCAACGGAGCTTGCAAGGAAGATGGTTACGTCGTGGGGCATGAGCGATCGGATCGGCAACGTCGCAGTTGAAGACCGGTCGGGCAGTGTTTTTCTCGGCGAGCAGCTTGCACAGCGCCGAGTGTACAGCGAGCAGACCGCCCGGGAGATCGACATCGAAGTGAAACGACTGGTAGACGAAGCCTTCGACAACGCAATGGGCTTCATCCAGGAAAACCGTAACGGCCTCGAGGTTCTCGCCGAAGCTTTGGAACAGCGCGAAGTGCTGGAGGGGAAGGACATAGAGGAACTCCTCTCGGGAGCGGGCGCCGCCCGCGAGCGCGAGGCCGTGGCAGTGTGAGCGCCGAAAACGCCGCCTGCCACCATGCCCTTGAAAGGAAGTGCAATGAACATTGAAAGGTGGAAACTGAAACCCGAGAATCTGACAACTTCCGTGGACGAAAGCAAGCTGCAGTTTGAATCCACGGAGGAGCTGCCCGCACTGGACAGGATAATAGGGCAGGACCGCGCGGTGAAGGCGCTCGACTTCGGCACGCAGATCGACGGTTTCGGCTATAACCTCTATGTGCTCGGCCCCCCGGGCTCGGGCCGCGCATCCGCCGTAAAGCTTGCCCTCGAGGCACGGGCAAAAGAAAAACCGCAATGCGACGACTGGTGCTATGTAAACAATTTCGAGGAGAAGCACAAGCCGCTCGCCGTGAGGCTGCCCGCGGGAAAAGGCAAGGAGCTGCGCGACGACATGGAAGACCTCATCAAGGAGTTGGGCACGCAGTTGCCGCAGGCTTTCGAAGGCGAGCATTACCGCAACCAGCGCGACAAGATCAACCAGCAGCTTCAGCAGGTTCAATCGGAAGAATTCGCGCACCTTCAGAAGGAAGCGCGGCAAAAGGGATTCACGCTCCAGCAGGCCGGCAGTATGTTTGGCATCATTCCGCTGGTCGACGGTGAACCGATAAACCCGGAGAATTACGAGCAGCTCTCCGAGGCGCAGAAACGGGAGATCGAGGAAAAGGGCAAGGGGCTCCGCGACGATCTGAACGCGGCCGTCAAGCGAGTGCGCGAAGCCGAGAAGGAAGCGAAAGCCGGCGTGGAAGAACTCGACCGGCGGGTTGCCGACCTTGCCGTGGGGCACCTCATCGAAGAGCTGCGCACCAAATACTCCGAATACGGCCGAGTGGTGCAGTACCTCGACAACGTGCAGAATGACATCGTTGAGAACGTCCAGGACTTTCTCCAGGCGGGTCAGCAGGAGCAGGCGCAGGTCATGTTTGGCATGAAGATGCCACAGGCAAAAACCGACGTATACGAACGGTACGCGGTGAACCTGCTTGTGGACAACTCGGAGACGCAAGGCGCGCCCGTAGTCATAGAATCCAACCCCACATACAGCAACCTCCTGGGCAGAATCGAGCACAAGGCCCAATTCGGCACGATGGTCACCGACTTCACGATGATCCAGGCCGGCGCACTCCACAGGGCCAACGGCGGCTTCCTGGTCATAGACGCGCGCGATCTGCTTGCATCCTTCCTCTCGTACGATGCGCTCAAACGCTCCCTCAAGAACAAGCGAATCAAGATCGAAGAGATCAGCGAGATGTTCCGATTCATCAGCACCGTCACTCTCGAGCCGGAACCGGTGCCCCTCGACGTGAAGGTCATCATAATAGGCCTCCCGATCATTTATTATCTGCTGTATCAGCTCGACGAAGACTTCAGGAAGCTGTTCAAGGTCAAGGCCGATTTCGACCATTTGATCGACCGCGTGCCTGAAGCCGAGCACGACCTCGCTCGTTTCATAGGGCAGCGCTGCCGGCAGGAGAGCCTGAGCCATTTCACCCCGAGCGCGGTGGCCGAGGTCCTCCGATACAGCTCGAGGCTGGTGGAAGACCAGCGCAAGCTGGCCGGAACGCTGCTGGACATCAACGACATAGTGCGCGAGGCGTCTTACTGGTCGGGCCGAAACGGCAACACCCTGGTCCAGGCCGACGACGTAAAGCACGCCATCAACGAGAAGGTGTATCGCTCCAACCGCATAGAGGAACGGATTCGAGAAATGATCCAAGACGGCATCATAATGATCGACACCGAAGGTGAAGTGGTGGGGCAGGTGAACGGGATTTCGGTGATGCAACTCGGCGACTACGCCTTCGGACGGCCATCGCGCATCACCGCACGCACATACATGGGCAAGGGAGGCGTGGTCAACATCGAGCGCGAGGCCAAGCTCAGCGGCAAGATACACAACAAGGGAGTGCTCATCCTAACCGGCTACCTGGGAGGAAAGTTTGCCAACGAACGGCCGCTGACGATGTCGGCCAGTATCACCTTCGAGCAGTTGTACGAAGGCGTGGAAGGCGACAGCGCGTCATCGTCCGAGCTCTACTGCCTGCTCTCGAGCCTTGCCGGAATGCCGATACGCCAAGACGTAGCGGTCACAGGGTCGATCAATCAGCACGGCCGCATACAGCCCGTCGGCGGAGCCACCGAGAAGGTGGAGGGGTTTTATTACGCGTGCCAGGTCAAGGGCCTCACCGGCAGGCAGGGAGTCATCATACCAAAGATAAACGAGGCCAACCTCGTGCTCAGAGACGAAATCGTCGAAGCTGTCCGTGCCGGAAAGTTCCATATCTTCTCCATCGAAACGATAGACGAAGGAATCACGATCCTCACCGGCAGCGAAGCAGGAGAGATGCAGCCCGACGGCACCTATCCCGAGGGGACGGTGTATCGCGCGGTGGACGACACCCTCAGCACGATGTCGGAGAACTGGGCGCGTCTTCAAGGCCAGGCGGAAAAGCCCGCCGAGGCCCTGGTCGAGGCGTAGGAGTGGGTCTGTGGGTCTATGGGTCTATGGGTCTGTGGGTCTGTGGGTCTATGGGTCTATGGGTCTATGGGTCTATGGGTCTGTGGG
>JABMSA010000381.1 GCA_013202185.1 Planctomycetota bacterium | reverse complement strand
ATGTTCAACTGCTCGGCTATGTCGGGGGTGATTTCCTGCAGCCGCACACCCAGCCACATGCGCTTGTGCAGGCGGTAGTCTAGGAGGTTGACGAGTACGTTCTTTACTCGGTCTACCGGCAGTGCAAAGCCGATTCCCTGGGCGTCGGCAACGATTGCGGTGTTGATTCCTATCAACTCGCCGTTGATGTTGACGAGTGCCCCGCCGCTGTTGCCGGGGTTGATCGTCGCGTCGATCTGGATGAGGTGCTCCAGCACCACCTTGCCTTCGGCCGCCACGGATCGATCCGTTGCGCTCAGCACACCCGCCGCCACCGAGTTTTCGAGGCCCATGGGGTTTCCCATGGCTATGATGGTCTCGCCGATCATCAGGTCAGACGATGTTCCCATCTGGATGCAGGGCAGTGGCTCGGGGGCGTCTATCTGGAGCACGGCGAGGTCGTTCTCGGGGTCGGAGCTGATAAGCCTCGCTTCGTAGCGCCGGCCGTTGACGAGGGTTACGGTGATCTTAGAGGCGCGGTTGATGACGTGTTCGTTTGTGACTACTATGCCTGAGGGGTCGACGATCACGCCCGAGCCAAGGCTGCGTGCCAGGCGCTCGTGCCCGTGGTAGCGCTGCCTGAATTCACGAAAAAGCTGGTCGAACATCCGGTCGCGATGGCCGAAGAGCGGACCGTATTGCTGGCGGATCACCCGCTCGCTGGAGATGTTGACAACGGCGGGCGAGCATTTCTCGACGGCCTCGACTACGGGCGTTCGGCGCGTGGCGGCCGCTGCGCAGGTCGTCGCCAACAGTGCGATCGCCATCGAAATGAGTATGTTCTCGGGCTTGTGCACGGGTCTGCCTCCTAATCGTTTGGCGGCGTTGCTGCCATAGGGCTATTTGTTCTCGGGCTTGTCGCTTTCCTTGCCAAGGAAATCAGCGAGGACCCTGTTCATCTGATGAGTGTCGAATTTGCTCAGGACAAATACCGGCGAGGCGTCGGCCGTGCGCGCGTAGGCGGTGGCGTTGTCGAGCTTGTTGCCTATTTGCAGCACCTTGTCCTGATCGTCTTTCACCTCGACGGCAATGGTCGCGGCCGGTTTGTCGAGCCCGTATTTTGCGAGGTCGCCCGGGGTGTACTCCTGGTAGCGGTCGGCACGCAAGAGGTGCAGCCCTTTTATCAGGCCCTTGATCTTCTCGTTGTCAATCTTGCTCGCCTCCGGATGGGTCACTTGCCAGTCGGCATCCTTGTCTTTCCGCTCGCAGGTGAAAGATTTGCCGCCGCTCGCGATCGTCAGCGCCGTCGCATCGTCCGCCTCGAACGTGATGACGTTGAGCGAAAGGAGGCCGCTCACCAGGTGGCCGACAACGGCCCCGCGAACGGTGAAGACGGCGTCGCGGCCGTCGACCTTGGCATAATGCGACGTTTTGGTTTCGGCGCCGATGAGTACCGTGTGTGTCTTTTCTTCGTTGTCCTCTTCACCGGCCTTCACGGTAACGGTGGCGGTGATCGCGGGCTTGTCGAGGCCATAGAGCGCGATGTCGGTCGCTTTCTCGGCGATGATTTCTTCGGCGTCGAGCGAGGAGAGGTCCCACAGGATGTTGTTGATGTTTGCCATGTCGGCTGTGCCGGCAACGGGCTTGCTGATTGCCCACCTGGCTTCGCCGATCTTCGCGGCGCTGAAGTTCGTGCCGCTGCTTCTGGCGATATCAATGTTCTGCGATGCCCACCTGGAGAAGCTGAGCATGCGTTTGCTTCGAAAGGCGAGGTAGCCCTTGTTGGCCTGGTCGGCGATCCTGGCCGTTATCTTGAGCACGAACGGCTTGCCCGGCAGGCCGGCGTAGCATGTGCCTACGTCTCTTGCGCCCACGAGCAGTTGTATTTCTTCTTCGGCGCCGTCGTTTTGTTTTTGCTTGAGGGTGATCGTCACGGGCTTGTCGAGGCCGTAGGTTGCGAGGTCGGCGGGGTCGTCGATCCAGTCGATGATCTTCGCCTCGTCGATCAGCTTCACGAGGCCCTCGATCGCGTTCGTGTCGGCGGCGGCTTCCCCGGGCTGCAGCATTTTCCAGTCCCAGCCGTCCTTCTTGAGAGCGATCGTGGAGCCCTGATGCTCTATTTCGACTGCGATAACGTTGTCGGGGTTCACGGCCGCCAGGGCGGTATCGCGGAGATCGTTGGCCCTCAGTGAGAGCTTGCCGACGATGTCGTCTTTGAGTGTGAATACGGAGCTTGTGCCTTCGACGCACGCATATACGTTGCCGGGTTCGTCGCCGTCGGGTGCTTTGCCGATGAGGAGTGTTTTGGTGCCTTCTTCCTTGTCGCTCCAGAACTTGATGCTCGCGGCGGGCTCGGCAAGGCCGTACTGTGCGAAGTCTTCGACGTTGTCGGCGGTGAAGTCTTGCTTTTCGGCGCCGCCCACGGTGCTGATGAGGTCGATGATTTTCACCGGCTCGGCTTTGT
>JABMSA010000380.1 GCA_013202185.1 Planctomycetota bacterium | reverse complement strand
GGAACCGGAAGAAATTGCCACCCTCGTCCGAGAAGATGTTGAAAAGCTCCGTCTGGGTGACGTGAAGCCTACGCAAGGCGATATACGTTGTGTGGCATACGGGCACGCAATTCGTCTTGCGGTCTGGCATTTGCGGAAGGACTGGGATGCAGCCGCGCCCGTTGACGAAAAGATCGGGAAGGTTGCTAATTGGATTGATGGAGTGCTGGGCGGGACCTCGGCAATCCTCGGCTACTTGGAGAGCAAAGCCGCACCTGCGGCAGCACAGCAGTGCATGATATTGCGCGAAGCACGGGAGAATTATGGGACGAAAGATCGTCAAATTTCCTTTTGAGGTAAGCGCCGGCGAACTGCGGAAGCATACGGACGTGTATGTGGATTCCGTATTCTCTTGCCTTGAGTCCGAATTTCTTGTCCTTCCTCGGGGTCCGGGGTTTGTCGAGTACGCGACATTTGAGACCGGCTACGAGGCACTGAAAAGAGCCACAATGGGGTTCTCGGCCTTCAACGTCGAGAAGGCGCTTCCTGTTGTCCAGACAACGCCTATCGCATTCATCGTCCTCCGATCAATGCTCGGCTTCACACCGCCGGAATTGGCTTATGTTGCGACCCAGCGGACAGGCGTCAAGATAAGCCAGAGTGCGGCACGAACACTTGATCGAAAAGCACGGATGGAGCCAGACGGGACACTTCCGAGGAATGGTCTCACCGGAGAGAGGCTGCAAGCACTCGTTCAGAGCGCCTGCGAGCTGTTGAATGAGGGTGTACCGGATGTGGCTGCCACCATGATTCACCGCCTCGACAAGGCCGACACAAAAGGTGGCGTGTCGGCCATCTGCTCAATGGCAAAAATGGGGGCGCCGTATGCCATGATGCTGTACGAGCGTTTCCTCGGACGACCCTTCGCGGGGCATCGCGATTCAGTCAGTGACCTGATAGGCGACAACCTGGAATCGGCCATTGAGGACGTGTTGGATAAGGCTGGCGTGAGCTTCCGCAAAACAAGGCGAGCTGAAAGGATTGATGGATTCGAGCAAGTCCCAGACTTCATCATCCCAAGTGAATTCAACCCTCAAGTCGTCATCGAGGCCAAGCTGACCGAAGATGACGGAACAGCGCGTGACAAGGTGGCGCGCATCCAGCAGCTCGACACACTGCGCCGAAAGGGTCAACCTGGCCGCAGGCCGAAATACGAACTTGTTGCCTGCATCGATGGCCGTGGCTTCGGCCAACGTCGCGAGGACATGAAGAAGCTACTGTTCGCAACGGACGGCAAAGTATTCACAGTGAAGACCCTGGCCAGTCTCGTTAATTCGACTCGCATCCAGGACTTCCACACAAAGTGACTATTTCAGCGGCCACGCCTTGACGGCGAGATTTGCCAGCTTCTTCTGACGCTCCTCGACCGCCTCCGGCGCCCAAGTTGGTCCCGTTGCGAGTTCACGGGTCAGTAAGTACTGGGACTCTTTGTAAAACGATTTCTTGAACGTGAAGCTATCGTTTCCGGCCTCAACATTGATCTTCTTCTTGAGCAGGGCAAGGTTGCCCATGCGTTTGACGTAGGCGTCCTTCTCCTCTTCGCTGAAGTGTTTCCATGACGGCCCGGGGGAAATCGGCAAGACATGCTCCAACGTGATCATCTCTTCGTTTTCGTTGGGGACCAGCTCGGGCTCATCCTCACCCACGGCCTGCTTCTCCAATGCACGTAGGTAGTAGCGTGCAAGGTACGCCTTCGAGACCGTCGCTGCGGCAAAGGCAGTCTTGAACTTGGCGTCGCTCGGCACAATCACCTTCATCTTGTTTCCGAGTTCGCGCGCCGTGCGCAGTTTACCTTCCTGTATGTCCTTCGCTCGCGCCGAGTAGTGTTGTTCCAGCGTACCTCCACCGATTCCGCCAGTGACCAGGAAACGTGCCGCCCAAGAGACCATGAAGCGAAGCGTTTTCTTGACTTCCTGGGGGGTGTACGCGCTCAGCACGGCAAGCACGAGCGGTCGGATTTGGCTCATTCTCAGCAGGTTGAGGGTGGCCATGTGCTGCCTTGCGCTGTGACCATACTGTTCCCACAGGTCATGTGACGGATTCAGCATGGCCGCATACAGCTTGGCCCCATCGTCTAG
>JABMSA010000379.1 GCA_013202185.1 Planctomycetota bacterium | reverse complement strand
CGCGACAAGGTGGCCCTGGTAACCGGCGCCGCGGGGGCCATCGGGTATGGCGTCTGCCGGATGCTGCTCGAGAACGGCTGCCATCTCGCCGCGACCGACCTGCCGGGGGCCAAGCTCGACGGCTTCGTCGCCGACGTCGGCTCGTCCGCCCCCGACAGGGTCATCGGCATAGGCCTCGACGTGACCGACAAACAGTCGGTGAGCGACGGATTCGACCGCGTACAGGAAAAGTGGGGCGGGCTGGATATCGTAGTACACAATGCCGGCATCGCCCTTGTCTCGAAACTGGTCGACCTGGAACTCGAAGCCTTTCGCAAGCTCGAGGCGGTCAACATCGAAGGCACGCTCCTGGTCCTGGCGGAGGCAGCCCGGCGGTTCATCGAGCAGGCTCGAGGCGGCGACATCGTGATCATGTCGACGAAGAACGTGCCATCGCCGAGCGCGGGTTTCGGCGCCTACAGTGCAACGAAGGCCGCCAGTCATCAGCTTGGCCGGATTGCCAGCCTCGAGCTGGCCGAGCATGACGTTCGGGTCAACATGATCGCGCCCGACGCGGTGTTCTCGGAGGGCAAATACAGGTCGGGGCTCTGGGAGGAAGTCGGCGCCGATCGCATGAAGGCGCGCAACCTCGACGAAGAGGGCCTGCACGAATACTACCGCAGCCGCAACCTTCTCAAGGCCGCCGTTACCGGGCGGCACGTCGCCAACGCCGTCCTGTTTTTCCTCTCGCGGCAAACGCCGACCACGGGGGCGACGATCCCCGTCGACGGCGGCCTGCCCGACGCAACGCCGCGCTAGAAGAAGGCGGGTGCTTCGCGAGCCGCTCGCCATCGAAAGCCTGTGGGAAAGCCTGTGCCCCCGGCGCAGGGTGGGGTGAACGGTTTGGAGCGGTCGGGGCTTGAATCCTGACCCTGCAAGTGGTACAAAGGTGGACAGGTCGCCGCCGCTTGCGGCGACGATGAAAGCCCGAGCGCGGGCGGGACGTGACAAATGTACTGATGTTTTCGCGGAACGGTTAACAGATTGAGGTGAAATGAACAGAGATTTGGCCATCCAACAACTGCGGAAAACGCTGGGGAAGGTCCGCCCCGATTCACCCAACCCGCTGTGCCGTCAGGCAGCGGAGATTCGAGACGCCAAGGACCAGGTGCTGAGCCGCTACCAGCCAGCCTTTTCAACCGAACACATCGGGAATCTTGCGGCTGACGAGTTTAGAAGCTTCCTCTTGTTCCGCAACAACCACCACTGGGACAGTATCCATCGGCAAGGTGGGCTGATGACCTCCAACATGGAAAAGCTCCGGGAAGCGCTTGCTTGGCTGGTGGATGAGAGCCGGTCGCTTCGTGAACGGTTGGACGCGCTCAGGCCCAACAATGGCGATCCGATGGTCAAGGGGTTGGGGCGAGCGGTCCTCACAGCCATATTGCAGGTGGTCTATCCCGACGACTACGGCGTCCTTAACAAAATCGCTGAGGACGGGATGGTCAAGCTGGGTCTGTGGCCAAAGATGCCTCGCGGCGCGTCCTTTGGCGAGCGGTACGAGCGGGTCAACTCGGTACTGCTTGAGGTTGCTGACCAGGTAGGCGTCGACCTGTGGACGCTCGACATGCTCTGGTGGCGTTTTATCCGGTCAGATGAACCAGAGGAACCGTCCGACGAGCAAGGCAATGAGGTCGGTTCCGAAGCTGCCGCCGCGGCGGCGGACCTGTCCGAGGCACGCTTCGGTTTGGAGCGGCATCTCCATGAGTTTCTGGTTGACAACTGGGAGAAAACCGGACTGGGCCAGGAATGGGAGCTTGTTGAAGAAGAAGGCGATATTGTTGGCTCTCATTACAACACACGCGAGGTGGGCGAGATCGACATCCTAGCCAAGCATCGGTGCGACGGGCGGTGGCTGGTGGTTGAGTTGAAGCGTGACCAAAGCAGCGATACAACTGTCGGCCAGGTGCTTCGGTACATGGGATGGGTCCGGCGGCGTAAGGCCGAGCCCGGGTCCCACGTGGAGGGGCTGATTATCTGCCGTAACATCGACGCACGGCTTCAGTACGCGCTTGATGGGCAGACCAACGTTCAGTGCATGACCTACCAGGTAAGCTTCGCCTTGAGCGATGCCCCCGGGGTGGAGTGATACGTGACTTCCCTTGCCCCGAAAACTGATCCGGATTTCAGATTGGGAATCCGGCAAAACATCGCACATTGCACAAGGAGACCGCCGATGAAAACTTACAGGGTTGCCGTTGTGGGCTTGGGGCACGGCGCGTCACACGTTCGGCTTGTGAGCAGTTACATCGAAAAGACCGAGTGCGTCATGCTGTGCGACGTCAACCGCGAACGCCTGGAGAATTCGGCGCGGGAATTTGAAGTGAGCGACACAACTTCGAAGTACGAGGATGTGCTGGCCAACCGCGACGTTGACATCGTGTGCATAAACACGCCCTGCCACGTTCATGGCGAAATGGTCCTGGCGGCGCTCGATGCGAACAAGCACGTCATGGTTGAAACGCCGATGGAAAACGAGTCGATGGATCGGATCTGGAAGATCATCCGGATGGCCGAACGCCGCCGACTGAAGGTGCAGATGGACTGCCCTGATCGCTGGATTCCGGAGTCGGTTCGTATCAAGCAGATTATCGAGTCCGGCGCCTTGGGAGAGATTTACTACATCATCGCGGAATATATTCAGGATTTCCGCGTGCAGGGCTTCGAGCGAAGAACTGTAACGCCGCAGATGGGCCGGCGAGGCCAAGTTGGCATGAAGAACCGTCGGTCCGGATATGAGCAATGGACCCGAGCAGACAGCCGCCCGTCACACGCCGCCTGATTGTGATCGTGCTTGCGTCATTGGCATTCGCGATGGTCGCGGCAACTATTCCTGCCCCGGGCCCGACGTGGGATGAGCCTACGTCGCTGGTGGCTTCGGAGTTCTGCGTGAACTGGCTGTTCTCGCCAGGGCTTTCCCGGGAAGCCATCTATACCGCATGGGGGCCAAACCACGAGCATCCGCCGTTGGCGAAAATCTGGATCGGCCTGGTCAGGCACGCTGTTCAATTCATCGTTCCGGGGTTTCCGAACCTCGTCGCATCGCGGCTCGCAACGGCGATGCTGTTCGCCGTGCTGGTCGCGCTGATCTACACGGAGGGCTCGAGGCTCGGGCCGGCCGCGGGAATATCGGCCGCGCTCTTTGCGCTGTTCATGCCCCGGTTGTTCGCGCACGCGCACTTCGCGGCGCTCGACCTGCCAATGGCGCTGGCGTGGTTTGCGGCGGCGTACGCGTTCGCGCGCGGAATCAGAAACACCAGGTGGGCGGTTGCGGCCGGCGTGCTGTTCGGCGCGGCGCTCCTCACCAAGATCAACGCCGTGTTCATCCCACTGCCGCTGATTCTCTGGGCGGTACTCGCGCACCGCAAGAAGGCCATCCTTCCGGCCGCGCTGCTGCTGGGCATCGGGGCTGTTGTGTTCTTCGCCGGCTGGCCGTGGCTGTGGCACGATACCGCCGCGAGGCTGCGCGAGTATCTGTTCAAGACGACTCTCAACCGCTCGGTCATTGCAGTATATTACCTTGGGAAGATCTATTCCGAGCGCTACGCTCCGTGGCATTATCCGTTCGTTCTCACACTCTTCACCGTGCCCTTGGGCATCCTGGTTTGCCTTGTACTCGGCTTGAAGCAGGTCTTCAAATGGGAAACGGAACCCGGCGACGATCGCCCGTGCGGCATCACCCCGCTTTTTGCGGCCATCAACTTCGTTGCGATCTTACTTGTATCGGCGTTGCGGTGGGCGCCGAAGTACGACGGCGTGCGGCTGTTCCTGCCGTTGTTTCCGTTTGTGGCGCTTCTGGCGGGGGCCGGTTTTCAGCGGCTGTGGGAGCGCTGCGGGCGCAGGCGCTCGCGTCCGGTTGTCGCTTGTGTGTTTGTCGCGCTGCAGGCGCTGGGCATATTCCTTTACCATCCATACGAGACGTCATACTACAACCTGCTGTGCGGCGGCCTGCCGGGCGCGCAGAAGCTCGGGCTCGAGACAACCTACTGGGGCGACGTCTACGCCGATCCGGTATTCGAGTACGTAAACAACCTGCCGGAGGGCAGCCGCGTGGCGTTCTTCCCCGCGGAATCAACCTTCCAGGACATCTACGAGTGGGACGGCTACCTTTCAGACAAGATCACCCATGTCAACTTCAAGGAGGATGAATTCGATTATGCGGTGCTGATGGCCAGGGAGGGCCTGCTGCTGCGGAACGAGCGCGCGGCGCGGCTCTTCCGCGAAGGCGAGCCGCTGCTCGAAGTCAAGCGCCTGGGCGCAACGCTCTGCGTGATCAAGCGGGCGGAGTAGCCCGCCCTCCGTCTCGCGACCCGACTTTCTTAATCCATCTCAATCCGACTAAGAAGACGCCGCTCGTCGAAGAATGCGGATTGAAGACGAGAATGACGAGCACGATTGGGAGAGAGTTTTTTGCAGGAAGTTTTCCTCCCACAAAATCCGATGTGATCATTCCGACGACGAGCGCACCCACAAAGCATTTACGCCCTCGCCCATATATTCTTGTCTTCAGCTTGATTTTTGCGGGCCGCTGTGATATATTGGTAGTACGCGCGGATTGGACCAACAAACGGCTGTGAAGACGCATACATAGAGAGGCGGCTGATTGATGAGCGAAGAACTTGCATACGTGCTGATCACACCATACAACCTGCTCAAGAGCAGAACCGGAGGCATCGTCGGGAGGCTGTTGTCGATGGCCGACCTCGCCCTTGCCGGCGCGAGGATGTACGCCCCCAGCGACGCAATGGTAAACGCCTACGCCGAGACGATCGCCGGGCAGGAAGACCTCGACTCCGCCCTCAGAAACGCCTTCCTGGAATACCTCAACGATTACTACCGACCCGAGAACAAGCTGCACATCGCCAACCGAACGATGCTGCTGCTGTTTCGCGGCGATAATGCCGTCGAGATAATCAAGAAGGAAGTGGCCGGGCCGATCACCTCCGACCCTCGCGGCGACACCATCCGCGGCACGTACGGCGATTACATTCGCGTGCCGGGCGGCGAAATCCGCTACTTCGAGCCGGCCGTGCTCATCGGCACAAGCACGGAGATGGTCAACAGTCACCTGAGGCTGCTCGCCGACTTCGCAAGCTCCGACGGCGGCGTGCTCGAGCACGTGATGAGCTATCCCGAAGGCTCAAACGTCGAGACGACGCTCGTGATCCTCAAGCCCGACAACTTCAAGAGGCAATCGTCGCGGCCCGGCAACATCATCGACATGTTCAGCCGCACCGGCCTCTACATCGTCGGGGCGAGGGTGCTGCACCTGAGCGTGGCACAGGCCGAGAGGTTCTACGGCCCGCTGCGCGGCCTCTTTGTCGACAGGCTGAAGACCGGTGTCGCCAGCCGCCTGGCCGACAGCCTTGCCGAGACGTTCGATTTCGACATCGCCGCGAAGGATTACGACGCAATGGCCGGCATCCTCGCCGACAAGAACGCCGAGTGCGAATTCAACAGGATCGTGGAGTACATGACCGGCTCTGATCCCGCGGGCCTGAGCGATGAGGCCAAGCAGCAGCCGGGCAACGAAACCTGCCTCGCACTGCTGTACCAGGGCGTGGACGCGATCGAGAAGATTCGCATAACGCTGTGCGCCACCAACCCCGAAAAGGCCTCGCCCGGAACCGTTCGCAGCGTTTACGCAAACGACCTGATGCGCAACGCCGCGCACGCGTCCGACTCTCCCGACAACGCACTACGCGAGCGCGAAATAATCGACCTGCTGGAGGACGAGCAAACCTGCGACATCAAGGAGATCGTCGACTCCTACCTGGCGGGAAAGGCCCCGACACAATGAAGCACACCGCAGGCGCCAAGGAGCTGCTCGTGCGGATGCTGCACGTGGGCCCGATGGCCTCGTGCTGTTACCTGGTGGGTGAAAAGGGGGGAGAAGGCGCGATCATCGACCCCGGCGACGAAGCCGGGCGCATCGTCGAGTCCGTGGGCCTCATGTACCTCGCGGTCAAATACATCATCCTCACGCACGCCCACGTCGATCACATCGGCGCGCTCGAGGAAGTTCGCGATGCCTTCCCCGACGCCGAAGTGGTCATCCATCCCGACGACGCCCCTATGCTCGAGCGGCCGTCGCTGAACCTTTCGCTGTTCATCGGCGGGTCCGTCAAGTGCCGGCCGGCCGGCCGCCTCGTGAACGAAGGCGACGAGCTCGAACTCGCGGGCATCGCGATCAAGGTGATCCACGCACCCGGCCACACGCCCGGCGGAATATGCCTGCACGCGCCCGACGCAGGCGTTGTGTTCACCGGCGACGTGCTCTTCGCGGCAGGCATAGGGCGCACCGACTTCCCCGGCGGCGACGTCGATCAACTGCTCGCGTCCATCCGCGACAAGCTGCTGGCTCTTCCGCCCGCAACGGTCGTGTATCCCGGCCACGGCGGAAGCTCGACCATCGCGGCCGAAAGCGCCGGCAATCCCTTCCTGTAAGAAACCCCCGACCGACGAGACTGCCCCCTGCCGGCTCGTCCGGCAGGCGCGAAAGACTAGCCCAACT
>JABMSA010000378.1 GCA_013202185.1 Planctomycetota bacterium | reverse complement strand
GCGAAGGTATACGTCGTCAGGGGCCGCAGCCCGGCCGCGCCCGTCGACAGCCATTGCAACGCCGTCTGCCACTCGGGATCGCACGCGGGGTAGCCGCAGGCGTCTATCCAGCGCTGGTCATATCTGCTGTCGGCGGGATCGGTTGCCATGCACTTGATCGCAAACAGCGTCCGGCCGGGATTATCGGCGGGGTCGATCGCAATAGACATCGACACCGCAGACACACCAGGCACCATGCACTGGCCGGGCGGCGCCGCGAGGGTGGCCAACGACGCGGCCGCACCGTATGCACTTTCCGCGCCGTCGAGCTTCGCCCGCGCCATGAAGCTGTAAGTGGTGTTTGACTTGAGGGCCGGATTCGTTACCAGAAGATTCTGCCAGGCATCGAGTGGCTTCCACACGGGCGCGTCGAACCGTTGCCCGAGGCCCTCGAACGGCCAGATGTAATTGCCGTTCCTGCTCGCATCGACCGGGCTCGAGACGACCAGCGCGCAGTAGACCGTGTCGGCCGGACCGCCGTCGTCTGCCAGGCTGAGCACCATCGAAGTTTCGGAAGGCGCGGCGAGAGTCGGCTGCAAGGGCGCCGGCACGCCGGAGTCGGACATCTCCACGCTCACGGGCTCGCCCGCAACGGCGGCCGCATCGGCATGCTGCGTCGAGAAGTCGGCATCCCACAGCTCAACGCGGAAGTCGAGGTCATGCACGCCGATGAGCGAAAAGTCCGACTGATCGAAAACCACAAACACCATCTCCGAGGCAGGACCGGCAACTGTCCATGATTCTGTGTTCCATCCCTGATCGGTAGTGGTGCAATAGAGGCGCGCGGCCACGTTGTAAGTTTGGCCTTCCTCTCCGACCGCCCACAGTTCGAATTCGAAGCCGAACGTTTCGTAGTAGCCGTTCCGGTTGGCGTGGAACCGGTGAAGGCCATGATCGTTGCGCTTGTCAATTCAGGGGCCGTGTTCGCCCGCGAGCAAAACATGCTCATACAAAAGATACCCGACATCGCAACGGCAAGAGGGCTTCGGCTCATGATATCCGTCTCCTGAGATCGTGACGTCTTCTTCACGCGGCGCCGGGCCACAGGTTCTTGCACGGGAACGCAACTCAATCGTTGGTGCGGGCGGGGACCGCGAGGTGTCGTGGCAGTCTGCGTATGCGTTTCGCTCAGCACCGCATTCAATACTCGCTTTACACTTTATATCGCGCGTAGCGGCGCGGATCAAGAATAAAAGCATCGATTGCGGTACGCCCGCGCCGCCGGGCTTTTGCCTTGATTCTTGAGCCCGTTCTTTTATACTGTTGCCGTGCTTCACAACTGGCGCTGCGCCGTGGCGCCTCATCGCAGACTCGTGACTCGAGGATCAACAATGAAAGAGACCATACTCGACAACACCTGGCCGAAACTGACACATCGCGACCGCTTCCGCCGCCAGATGCACTTCCAGACGATCGATCGCGGAGTACACTGGGAATTCGGTTACTTGCAGGAGACGGTAGACCGCTGGCACAAAGAAGGCCTGCCCGCCGAAATCACCGACGGCGAAGGGCCGGGGTCGATCGAGTCGTACTTCGGTGTCGACCCTGTAGCCTGGGCGCCCACGAGGGTCGAGCTGATCCCCGGCTTCTCCGGCCACACGAAAATCCTCGAGGAAGGCGACGGCAAGCGCATCGTCGAAAGCCCCGACGGCACCATCTCCGAAGTCCAAACCGAAGGCGAGGCCACCATCCCTCACTACATCAAGATGGCCATCTCCGACCGCGACGATTGGAAACGCTTCAAGGAACGCCTCGATCCGGCAACGCCCGAGCGCAAGTGTGATTGGGAAAAGGCCGGCCGCGAACTCCTCCGCTCCGACCTGCCCGTGTCGATCGGCCTGGGCAGCTTCTTCGGCATCCCCCGCAACTGGATCGGCTTCGAGAACCTCGCCCTGATGTGCTACGACGACCGCGAACTCGTCGAGGAAATCGTCGAGACACTCGCGGACCTCTACTACGATCAGCTCGAGAAGGCGCTCAGGCACATCGAGCCCGACTACGCGGGCGGCTGGGAAGACATCTGCTTCCGCAACGGCCCGATGATCAGCCCGCAGATGTTCCGCGAGATCGTTGGCCCGCACCTCAAGCGAGTGTGCGACCTGCTCCGCCGGCACGGCTGCGACGTGATCTGGACCGACTGCGACGGCGACGTCAGGCCGCTGATCCCCGTGTGGCTGGACTGCGGCCTGAACTGCATGTTCCCGCTCGAGGTGCACCCCGGCTCCGACCCGGTGGAAATCAGGAAAGAATACGGCAAGCAAATCCTCCTGCGCGGCGGAGTAAACAAGCACGCCCTCGCGAAAACGAAAAAGCACATCCTCGACGAGCTGAAGCACCTCGAGCCGCTCGTAAGCGAAGGCGGATTCATACCCGGCGTAGACCACCGCACCCCGCAAGACGTCTCCTACGACAACTACAAGTACTACATCCGCGAAAAGCTCGCGATGCTCGGCTGGAGCAACCACGACGTCGCCCACGTCTGGCCGCTGCGAAAAGTCGAGTCGATCTTCCACGGCTGATGCCGTTTCCGGATCTTCCCGTTTTGATGAGGATTGGCGTCGCGGTCGTTGCAGGTTTGCTTTCTTACGGTGTCAGGCACCGTAAGGATTTGGCGTTGTGGGCATTGCAGGTTTGCTTTCTTACGGTG